>JAUYEB010000239.1 GCA_030691555.1 Candidatus Bathyarchaeota archaeon | reverse complement strand
GTAATCATCCCGTTTAGGGTTCTGAGTGCTAACTCTAGGAAATCCTGCAACGCTCTCCCTTCGGATTACTTCAACCTATACTTGTAAACACCTATAAAATCAACGATTGTTTTTAACATATTTGCGTGGATATTTAGCGGTTTTAGTAATTAATGATCGTCATCGGTGTTGCGATGGTAAACGCATTTAAGTCTAGGTTCCACAATAAACAAGTCAAAGTCGGGGAGAGGATAGATTATACCTAAATTGCTAAGGCAGCCCGAGGTCAACATCGGAACCATAGGCCACGTTGACCACGGTAAGACCACTCTAGTCCAAGCGCTCACCGGCCAATGGGCTTCGAAGCACAGCGAGGAGCTGAAGAGGGGCATCACCATAAAGCTGGGTTACGCCGACTTCGCCATCTTCAAGTGTCCCGACTGCTCGGAGCCGAAGTGTTTCTGCACGTCCCAGGAGTGTGCGGGATGTGGCAAGAAGGCGGAGTTCCAGCGCGCCATAAGCTTCGTGGACGCCCCCGGCCACGAGATACTCATGGCGACCATGCTCTCCGGCGCAGCAGTCATGGACGGCGCCATCCTCGTAATCGCCGCGAACGAGAAGTGCCCCCAGCCCCAGACGCGCGAACACCTCGCCGCCATCGACAGCCTCGGGCTGAAAAACCTGATCATAGTACAGAACAAGATCGACTTGGTTAAGCGCGACGACGCGGTCCGCAGTTACAACGACATAGTCAAGTTCATTAAGGGGACGGTGGCCGAGGATGCACCCATCATCCCCGTATCGGCGCAGCACCTCGTCAACATCGACCTCCTACTACAGGCGATCCAGGAGTACCTACCGACGCCGAAGAGGGACCCCAAGAAGCCCGGGCGGATGCACATAGTCAGGAGCTTCGACGTAAACAACCCCGGGACCTTCATCGAAGACCTAAACGGCGGGGTCCTCGGCGGCAGCATCTATCAGGGCAGCTTCAAGGTCGGTGACGAGGTCGAGATCAAGCCCGGCCTTCCCACTAGGGACAAGAACAAACTCAAGATGAGGGAGCTCACCACAGAGATTACGAGCCTCCACATCGGGGGGACGACCGTCGAGGAGGCCATACCCGGCGGCCTAGTAGGCGTGGGCACGCTCCTCGACCCGAGCCTGAGCAAGAGCGACGGCCTCGTCGGCAGCCTGCTTGGGAAGCCAGGGACCTTGCCCGAGGTCCGCGACGAGCTCTCGATGAGCGTCAAGCTCTTCACAAGCGTCGTCGGGAGCAAGGAGCAGGAGAAGGTCTCCAGCATAGCCAAGGGTGAGAAGCTCTTACTGAACATAGGCACAGCCAAGACAATGGCGGATGTGACACTCGTCAAGAAGGACTACCTCGAGGCAAAGCTCAGCATCCCCATCTGCGGCGAGAAGACGGACAGGGTCGCCATAAGCCGCAGGATCGATGGGCGCTGGCGCCTAATCGCCGCGGGGGCGTTGACCAGCTGAGTTGACCCCCCGGAAAGTCCTGACCGTCGTCCTCGACACCAATTTTCTCCTAATCCCGATCAGGTTCGGCGTAGACGTACGAGCGGAACTGGGGCGCGTCGTCGAGGCCTCCTTCGTACTCACGGTCACACCGGCCGTCCTAGAGGAGCTGAGGCGGCTCGAGGACAAGGTGAAGGCCTCGGAAGCTAAGGACATCAGGTTCGCCCTCGACTTTGCCTCCCAAATGAAGGTGATCGACGACATCCTCGCCGAGGGGGAGGAAGTCGATGACCAGCTACTCCGGCTCGCCGTCGAAAGGGGCTACATAGTCGCCACAACGGACGGTGGCCTCAGGCGGAGGCTCAGGGAGAAGGGGCTGCCCGTGGTTTTCCTGAGGCAGACCCGACACCTAGCGATCGAGGGCTTAATCTAAGCCCTGGATCGACCATCTACATTTTTATATAAAATGTCGGCTATTCCATGCGGTCTCAAGGGACTACAAATCGGAGGCGGATGTTTGGTCTTCGAGAACGTTTGGTATATCGCCCCCCTGGTGGCGGTATTGTCGATCCTCACGGGTCTCTACATACTCTGGTGGGTGAAGTCTCAGGATCCTGGGAATGAGAGGACCCGCTTCATAGGCGGCGCCATAAAGCAGGGCAGTCAGGCCTTCCTCAACAGGATGTATCGTACCCTCGCCATGTTCGTGGCGGTAATGGCCCTCATACTCTTCCTATTCCTGCCCCACCCCATCTGGCTCACGAGCACGCCGATGAACAACGTGATGCTCGCGGCAGCCTACCTCTTTGGCTCGATATGTTCTGGTGTGGCAGGCTTCATCGGCATGGACGTCGCCACAGACAGCAACATGAGGAGCGCCACGGCGGCGCAGAAGGGCATCTCCAAGGCGTTCCAGATAAGCTACCGCGGCGGAGCCGTCATGGGCCTCGCCGTCGTCGGCCTTGCCCTCGCCGGTGTTAGTGTCGTCTACTTCATCACGAGGGACCCTACGTTCATCGTCGGATTCAGCTTCGGCGCCAGTGCCATGGCATTGTTCGCTAAGGCCGGAGGAGGCATCTTCACAAAGACCGCGGACATCGCGGCCGACCTCGTAGGCAAGATCGAGATGGGCCTCGAGGAGGACGACCCCCGCAACCCCGCGGTCATCGCCGACAACGTCGGAGACAACGTCGGAGACTGCGCAGGCATGGGCGCAGACCTATTCGACAGCTACGTCGCCAGCCTCATGGCAGTGATGCTTCTCGGCGTCATCATAGGCGGTTACTACGTGGAGCTTCCACTCGTCTTCGCCGGGATAGGTGTCCTCACATCAATCATCGGCGTCTTCCTAGTCAACGTGAAGGAGGGCCAGGAGCCCGGTCCAGTCCTGAACAACGGGACCTACACTGCGACGATCCTCTATCTGACCCTCAGCGGCATCGCCACCTACCTCCTCGGGTACGAGTGGAGGATCTGGGGCGCCGCCGCCTGCGGCCTAGTTGTCGGGGTCGTGATCGGCATGACCACCGACTTCTTCACCAGTGGCGACAAGGCCCCCACCCAGAGGACCGCCGAGGCCAGTCAGACCGGCCCAGCCATCACAATAATCACAGGGTTCAGCTACGGGCTCCTCAGCGTCCTCCCGCCACTCGTGGGCATCGGTGTGGGCTCTTGGCTCGCTTACGCCCTCTGCGAAGGGATAGGCCCCGGATATGGAGTCTATGGTGTCGGAATCGCGGCCTTCGGCATGCTCAGCATCGTCGGGATGATCATCGCCAGCGACAGCTTCGGCCCCATCGGCGACAACGCCAAGGGCATCGCCGAGATGAGCGGCATGAAGTCAGAGACCGTCGACATCCTCGATAAGCTAGATGCCGCCGGTAACACGAGCAAGGCGATCACAAAAGGCTTCGCTATAGGCGCAGCCGGTCTGACTGTCATCAGCATCCTCGCCGCGTACAAGGAGGTTGCAGAAGCCCAACTCGGGGGCACGATAACATTCGATCTTATGAACCCCGTCGTCATGGCGGGCGCCTTCATCGGCGTCGCCATGCCCCCTATCTTCAGCGCCCTGCTGATGCTCGGCGTCGGCAGGAACGCCCAGAGGATGATCGAGGAGGTCCGCCGCCAGTTCCGTGAGATCCCCGGCCTCCGCGAGGGAAAGCCCGGAGTAAACCCCGACTACGCCAAGTGCGTGGATATCGCGACCATCGGCGCCATCAAGGAGCTGCTGCCCGCTACGATAATCATCATAGTGGCGACCCTCGCGGTGGGTTTCATCTTCGGCGTCCAGGGCCTCGGCGGGTACCTCGCGGGCTCCATCTTCAGCGGCCTCGTCTTCGCGCTCCTCATGAGTAACGCGGGCGGCCTCTGGGACAACGCCAAGAAGTACATCGAGGCGGGCAACCTCGGCGGGAAGCACAGCGACGCCCACAAGGCGGCCGTCATAGGCGACACCGTCGGCGACCCCTTCAAGGACACCGCGGGCCCGAGCCTGAACACTATGGTGACCGTCATAGGCCTCATCGCCAACATCTTCCTGCCCCTATTCCTCCTCTACGCCCTCATCCGCTGAGGCTAGGGGAGGCACCCCATTACATTTATTAGGTCGTAGACTTCTCTAAGGTCTTCGCATAGGAGAATCCGTCAATGTACCGGCACCTCGAAGAGGCTTGGAAACGTCCGGCGAAGAGCTACGTGCAGGATCTCATGCGCCAGCGCGTCGTCGCCTGGAGGCGGCAGCCCGCCGTCAACAGGGTCGAGAAGCCGACGCGCCTAGACCGTGCCCACAGGCTCGGCTACAAGGCCAAGAAGGGCATAGTGGTGGTACGCGTACGCGTCCGCCGCGGTGGCGCACACAAGCTCAGAGCCATCCTCGGCCGCAGGCCGAAGAAGATGGGTGTGACGAAGTTCACCCCCGCGAAGAGCATACAGCTCATAGCCGAGCAGCGCGCATCGAAGAAGTTCATCAACCTCGAAGTGCTGAACAGCTACTGGGTCTGGCAGGACGGCGTGAACAAGTGGTACGAGGTCATAATGCTTGACCCCGCGAGCCCACACATCAAGGCCGACAAGGACCTGAACTGGGTCTGCAGAAAGTAGAATCCCCGGGGTTGAAACCCCTCTTAGTTTTCTATTTATACTCCTGCTTGGCGTAGTCGCCCCTCGTCGGCTTCTCGCCGAGGATGATGACGTTGAAGTCGTTCTTCAGTACCATCCACGTGTACTTGGCGATCCCGAGCTTCTGGATGCGGCGGATGGAGTAGTCGACCTGTATCCTGTCGTCCATGGCCATCTTGCCGTGCTCCTTCAGCCTCTTCCCGATCTCGACGTCGTCCGAGTAGGCGAGGTCGCTGTACCCCTTCACCTGGAGGAAGGCTTCCCTGCGGAAGGCGGTGTTCGCCCCGCATAGGTGGTGGTAGCCGACGAGTGAGCCGGCCTTGCGCAGTCCGTTGGCGACCTTGAAGGCGTATCTGTAGGTGCCAGCCTCGAACCTCTCCATGTCCTCGGGGATCATCGGGTCGAGGTAGCCGGTCACGGCGACTATCCCCTCGTCGCTGAAGTCTTCGAGTATGGTGCTCAGCCAGTTCTCGTCGGGGAGGCAGTCGGCGTCGGTCGTTGCCACGATTTCGCCCCTGGCGGCCATCGCGCCGTCGTTTCTCGCCCCGCCGACGCCGTGGCTGACCTGCTGGATGACCCTGTCCGCGTACTTGGCGGCTATCTCGGTGGTCTTGTCCTTGCTGGCCCCGTCGACGACGATTATCTCGTATGAGTCTCGGGGGATAGTCTGCTTCGCTAGGGCTCGGAGGCAGAGCTCTATGTTCTTCTCCTCGTTGTAGGTCGGCACAACTACCGTGATCATTTTTTCGCTCCCTCCTCGGCCGCCCTCTTCCCCGAGAGGATGGCCTTATCCATATTCAGGTACTCCCACTCCCCGAACCGCCCCATTGAGGAGAGCCCGATGGTGTTGAGGTAGGTCTTGATTAGATTAACGTTTCCCCGGTGCTGAAGGTCGTAGACGACGTAGGCGTACTTGAAGTCGAGGGCGTCGAAGGCCTCGAGTTCGTCGCCTTCTCGGAGTATATCGGCGCGGATTAGCCCCTCCCTTACCCTCTCCTTCGTCTCCTCGGGGTCAGGCTTAGCCCCCCTGTAGGTGACCTCGACCACGACGCTGCTCTTGCCCCTGGGCGTGGTCTCGGGTGAGAGGTTCATGGGGAAGCTGATCCTGTTGAAGATGTACTCCTTCTCGGGGAAGTAGAGCCAGTGCTTGTCGCTGATGGGCTCGCGGTCGACGCCGATGTTGAAGCAGGCGAGGCTGTTGTAGACGAGCTTCTCCGAGGCTTTGACGACCTCCTCGGGCGCCGTCTTGATCATCTTGACGAGCTCGGGGAGGGGGACGGAGGATAGGACTCGGTCCGCCTCGAGCCTCTTCGGCTCACCGTTTCGGGTGTAGAGCACGTCGAGGCGCTTCCCGTTGGGGCGTATCTCGAGGACGTTTGAGTTCAGTGATATGTCCTTGACTCTCTTGGCGAAGGCGTTGGGGATGGTGCCCGTGCCGCCGAGCCTCGGGTACTGGAAGTAGGCGTTGGGGCCGTACTCCCTCTCGACCTTCCCCTGCGCGCCCTTCACCATCTCGTCGACGCTGGGAGACGGTACCCTGCCCGCGACCCAGTCGAGGCTCATCTCCTCGAGGGGGTACTTCCAAATCTTCTCGTTGTAGGGGACCATGTAGTGCTTCGCCACGCCCTCCCCCATGGTGGCCTTGATCCACTCCATGAAGTTCCTGGGCTGTATGTTCGGCCTGTGGCGGGCCCCCTCGATGCACTCGTCGATTACGTCCTGTGGGAGGCCGTGGAGGTTGACCTCGAAGGGGTACTCGACGTAGGTTCCCCGGGTGTATATGTAGGCGCGGCGCCTCTGCTTGATGAGGTCGCCGTTGAGGAGCTCGTTGACTAGGCCGTTGACGTACTGGCTGGCGGTGAAGAATATGTGGGGTGCGAGGTCGAACGTATACCCCCGGGTCGTTACGCTGCGGCAGAGGCCGCCGACCTCCCCCTCCCTCTCCAGGAGTTTGTAGCCGCCGCCCATGTGGTATGCGGCGCTGAGCCCTGATAGGCCGGCGCCGATTATGACATTCATTATCGTCGACTCGCGTGGAGTTGAGTATTGGTGGCGTGAGTCCTCTTAAACTTGGCGTGGGTCAGCCGAGGGCCTTGATCAGCTTCTCGGCGACGATTGTGCTGTTACCCAGCTGCGCCTCCTTCGACTCGGCGCCGATGTGTGGGGTGCAGACGACGTTCTCCATCTTGACGAGCTCCATGTTCTTGGTGGGCTCCTCCTCGTAGACGTCGAGGGCCGCGCCGGCTAGGTGTCCACTCTTAAGGGCGTCTATGAGTGCCTTCTCCTCTATGATGCCGCCGCGGGCGGCGTTGATGACGTAGGCGCCCCTCTTCATCTTGGCGATGGTGGCGGCGTTGAACATGTGCTTGGTCTGGGGGAGGAGTGGGACGTGGACGGTGACGAAGTCCGACTCGGCGAGGAGCTTGTCGAGTGGCACGGACTCCGCACCCGCCTCGTTGACGAAGTTCATCATCTTGTCGATCATGACGTCGTAGCAGAGGACGCGCATGCCGAGGGCCTTAGTCTTCTTCCCGACGAGGAAGCCGATCCTGCCGAAGCCGACGATGCCCATGGTCTTGCCGCTGAGCTCGAAGCCTGTGAGCTTGTTCTTGGCCCACTCGCCCCGCTTCATGGAGGCGTCTCCCTTGGCGATGTTGCGGCTTAGGCTGAGCATGTAGCCGAGGACGAGCTCGGCGACGGCGTTGCTGGGCGCCTCGGCGCTGTTCACGACTTGGATGCCGAGTGCCTTGGCTGTCTCGGTGTCGACGTTGTCTAGGCCGACGCCGCTGCGGGCCACTATCTTGAGCTTTGGCTTTCCCGCTTGAAGCACCTCCTTCGTGACCTTCGTTCGGCTCCTGACGACGAGGGCGTCGTAGGCGCCGGCGGCCTTCACGAGGTCCGGGGCGGTTATCTCCGTCTTGAGGTCGACGTTGTAGCCGGCCTCCCTGAGCATCTTGACCCCCACATCGTCGATGGGGTCGCAGACCAGAACCCTAACGTCCTTCATCGTATCACCTTGTCTTCGCGGAGACTATCTGTATTACGACTTTGTCCTTGAGTACT
>JAUYEB010000217.1 GCA_030691555.1 Candidatus Bathyarchaeota archaeon | reverse complement strand
AAGATCTGCTACCACATGATGCCCGGCCTCCCCGGTTCGAGCCCCGAGAGGGACCTGGAGGGCTTCAGGACCATCTTCGAGGACCCCCGCTTCAAGCCGGACATGCTCAAGATTTACCCCACCCTCGTGGTGAAGGGGACGCGCCTCTACGACTGGTGGAGGAGGGGGGAGTACAACCCACTCCAGACGGAGGAGGCGGCGGAGCTGGTCTCCAAAGTCATGGAGGTCACGCCCCCGTGGGTCCGGATCATGCGCGTCCAGCGCGACATACCCCTCCCACGTATCGATGCCGGGGTCGACATGAGTAACCTCAGGCAGCTCGCCGAGGAACGCCTCGTGGCGCGGGGCGGGCGGTGCAGGTGCATCCGCTGCAGGGAGGCGGGCCACTCCCTGAAGAAGCCCGATCAGGGCAGGGTCGAGATAACCCACACAGTCTACGAGGCCTCGGGGGGCACCGAGGACTTCATACAGGCCGAGGACAGGGAGGCCGACTCGCTGGTCGGATTCGCCAGACTCAGGATACCAGGCGAGCCGTCCCGCCCCGAGATAGACGCACACACCGGGCTGATACGGGAGCTCCACGTCTACGGGCGCATGGTCCCCGTCGGTGAGCGGCGGGGCGACGCCTGGCAGCACAGGGGCTGGGGGGAGGCCCTGATGGCGGAGGCGGAGAGGGCGGCGCGGGAGAGGTTCGACATGCGCCGCATGGTCGTGATGAGCGCCCTCGGGACGAAGCAGTACTACGCCCGCCTCGGATACGCGAAGGAAGGCGTCTACGTCTCCAAGCCCCTCTGACCCGCATCTCTTAATACCCGGAGCAGCGGTAGAAATCCTGATTCTAGATGGCTGCCGAGACTCTCCCCGGCTACAGAGGGAAGCTCAGGGAGCTCCTCACCCGCGCCAAGGTGGGCGTCGGGGACGCCGTGCGAGTGCACACGCGCGGCGAGTCCTACGAGGGCACCCTCCTCCCGCGCGTAGAGAACGCCGACGAGTGGCACATCGTCATAAAGCAGAAGACAGGCTACAACATCGGCATCGCCCACGCCGAGGGCCTCCGAGTCGAGAAGATCGGGGAGGCGATAAAACCCGAGTTCAGGCCACCACCCCTCCCCCCCGTCAAGGAGGGGCTGCCCAAGGTCAGCATAATAAGCACCGGCGGCACCATCGCGAGCCGCGTCGACTACGTCACCGGCGGCGTCTACGCCGCCATGTCGAGCCGCGACCTCCTCAGCATAGTCCCCGAGCTCGCGGACATCGCCCAGATCGAGGCGGACATACTCTACAGCGTCTTCAGCGAGAACATCAACTCCGATCACTGGGAGGGGATGGCGAAGAGGGTCGCTGAGAAGATCAGGCAGGGAGCCGACGGCGTGATAATCACCCATGGCACCGACACGATGGGGTACAGCACCGCGGCCCTCAGCCTCGCGATTCGCAACCTCCCCGTGCCCGTCATCTTCGTCGGCAGCCAGCGCAGCAGCGACCGCCCGAGCAGCGACTCCGCCACGAACCTCGTCGCGGTAGTCAACGCGGCGGCCCACGCGCCCTTCGCCGAGGTCGTACTCGGCATGCACGAGGGCACCGGCGACGACTCAATAATATTCCACCCCGGCGCCAAGGTGCGCAAGTGCCACTCAAGCGCACGCTACGCCTTCCAGACCGTCAACGCGAGCCCGATGGCCCGCTTCAAAGACGGCAAGTTCGAGATGATCGCCGAGCACTACCGGACACGTCAGAAGTCAGAGCCCCTCGTAATGAACAGGTTCGAGAAGAAGGTCGCCCTCATAAAGTTCCACCCCAACTTCGACCCCCTCGTCGTCGACGCCCTAGTCGACGCCGGCTTCCGCGGCATCGTCTTCGAGGGCACCGGCCTCGGCCACGTCTCCGAGACCTGCTACGACGCCATAGGCCGAGCCGGGAAGGCGGGGGTGCTCATGGGGATGACGAGCCAGTGCATCTGGGGGCGCGTCAACATGAACGTCTACAGCATGGGGCGGGAGCTAACACGCCGCGGCGTCGAGCCGCTAGAGGACATGCTCCCCGAGACTGCCTACGTCAAGATGATGTGGAGCCTCGGCAACTCGGAGACCCCCGAGGAGGCGAGGAGGCTCCTCAAGGAGAACGTCGCGGGGGAGTACAACCCCCGGACACCCTACGCGAGGAGGGAGCCATAGATGGACTACAAGAAGATCGGCCTAAAGGTCGGCATAGAGGTCCACCAGGAGCTCGCCACCCGGCACAAGCTCTTCTGCGGCTGCCCGCCCAAGCTCAGCGAGGCGGAGCCGGAGTTCAGGTTCCTCCGCCGCCTCCGCCCGAGCCAGAGCGAGCTCGGCGAGTTCGACCCCGCCGCCCTATTCGAGTTCCTCAAGGGGAAGACCATCGAGTACGAGGGGGACGGCGCCACCACCTGCCTCGTCGAGATGGACGAGGAGCCCCCGGGGCCGCTCGACCCCGAGACACTGGAGCTTACCCTGAGCTTTGCCCTCATGGTTGGGAGCCGCCCCGTGGACGAGGTCCACGTGATGCGGAAGACGGTCGTGGACGGGAGCAACACGGGCGGTTTCCAGCGCACCTGCGTCGTCAGCCTCGGCGGAAGCGTCGAGGTCGATGGGAAGAGGTATGGTATCCAGCAGATCAGCCTAGAGGAGGACGCCGCGAGGAACGTTGGCGAGGATGGGAGCGTGGTCCGCTACCGCCTCGACCGCCTCGGGATACCCCTCATGGAGATCGCAACGGCACCCGACATGCACGACCCCGTCGAGGTACAGGCCGTCGCCCTCAGGATCGGCGGCATCCTCCGCGCCACCGGGAAGGTGCGCCGAGGACTCGGCACCATCCGCCAGGACATAAACGTCTCCATCAAGGGAGGGAAGGTCGTCGAGATCAAGGGCGTCCAGGACCTCCCCCTGATGCCCACGATCGTCGAGTACGAGGCCCAGCGCCAGTCGAGCCTCCTAGAGATTAAAAACGAGCTGGTCAAGCGCGGCGTGAAGCCCGAGCACATCAAGGACGAACAGATCGACGCCTCCGCGGTCTTCAAGGCGACGGGGTCCAAGATACTCGGGGGCGCCCTCAAGGCGGGTGGAGTCGTCAAGGCCGTCAAGCTCCCCGGATTCGCGGGACTCACCGGCAGGGAGCTCTGCCCCAACAGGCGCCTGGGCACCGAGATGAGCGACCACGCCAAGTTCAGGGGCGGAGTCAAGGGCATCTTCCACACCGACGAGCTCCCGGGCTACAGCGTCACGCAGGACGAGGTCGACGCACTCCGCGGGCTAGTGGGCGCCGCAGAGGGGGACGCCGTCGTCATAGTCGCGGACGACGCGGAGAGGAGCCGGCGCGCACTCACGGCCGTCGTGGAGCGGGCCCGGGACGTCTTCGATGGGATACCCTTCGAGACCCGGGCGGCGAACCCCGACGGGACCACTCGGTTCACTCGCCCGCGCCCCGGCGCCGCGAGGATGTACCCCGAGACCGACGTCAAGGCCATAACCATCACCCCCGAGCACCTCGAGAAGCTCAGGGCGAGCCTCCCCGAGATGCCCGAGGCGAAACTCAAACGCTTCCAGAGCGACTACGGCCTCAACGAGAAGCTCGCGAGGCAGATCGTCGACAGTGAGTACATGGGCCTCTTCGAGGAGTTGACGCGCGAGTACGGGGCCCTCACGACCCTCGCCGCCGTGACCCTCACGGAGGAACTGAAGAAGCTCCAGAGGGATGGCGTCCCCGTGGAGGCGCTGACCGACGGCGCCATCCGTGGCACCTTCGCGCTTGTGGACTGCGGGGAGGCCGTGAAGGAGTCGGTCCCCGCGATACTCACTTGGCTCGCCCAGAACCCGGCGGGGAAGGCGAGGGACGCCGTCTCGGCCCTCGGCCTCGGTGTGCTATCCGAGGAGAAGCTAGCCTCGGTCGTCGAGGCGAAGATAAGGGCGAACCCCGAGATGCTCGCAAAGATGGGGGAGAAGGCAGCGGGGCCGATAATGGGCGCCGTCATGGCGGAGGTCCGTGGGAAGGCGAAGGC
>JAUYEB010000201.1 GCA_030691555.1 Candidatus Bathyarchaeota archaeon | reverse complement strand
TTGCCGGCGGCCTTGACGCTTATCAGCCCCTTCTCGAGCAGGTAGACCCCCTCCACCGCGTCGAGCATGAGCGGCTCGTCGAAGTCCACCTTGGGCTTGGGGTTCCCTAGGGGCTTGCCGTAGAATCCCGTGTTGAAGAGGCGTCTACTCTGATCCACCGACCAGACGACTAGACGGCCGTCGACGAGGGCTTCGACATCAACCGGCCCGTCTGACAACCCCCCGCCCCCCTACATGGCCAGTATCCTGACCAGGTCCGCCGCCTCGTGGACCTTGTCCCCGAGGCGCTCGACCTCGCGTGCGACGTCGCGGAGGATGAGGATGGAGGGCAGCTCCGCTCCACCCGTGACTATGTCGAGGTCGACCTTTATGTAGAGGAGGTCGAGCTTCTTCTCGATCTCGTCGATCTCCTTGGCGAAGCTCGTCGCCTTCTCGCTGTTGAACCCGAGGCTCGTGATGCTGTCCCTGAGCTTGACCAGCGCGTCGAAGCCGAGGTCTGACATGTTCCCCATCCCCTCTGCCTGGCTCTTGCTCAGCTTCCAGTTTCGGGCCTTGACCTCGAGGAGCCTCATGACGATGACCTCGATCGAGTCCATCATCCCGCCAAAGCTGCTAGAGAGCCGGAGGAAATCGTCGCGGCTTACGAGGATTCCACCGATCTCGTTGAGCTCCCTTATCGTCGAGGCCTTGATCCTGTCCGATTCGTCGACTATCTTGTGGATGTCGCCGAGGAGGTCCGAACTCCCCATGGGTTTCCCCTTCGTCATGTAGTCGAAGATTACGAGGGTCTTACGGTAGGCCTCGACGACTTGGCGGGCGTTGTCCTGGCATAGCATCAGGAGGTTTCGCAGTGTACGGTCTTCGCTTTCGATGGGGAATACCATGGCATGGCACCCGTTGCTTGTCCATGAACTAATGCTTGCAGTTGTTTAAATTGATGACGCATGATAAAATGAAAAAACCCATAGAGTATTTACCGGATTCAACCCATCGTCTCGGGGAATCGAAAAAAGGCCGTCGGTCTCTAGGGGGCTAGGCTTGCTTCTTCTTCTTGTCCTTGTCGCTCAGCCACCACTCTAGATAGTCGTCGTGGCGTTTCCGCGTCTTCTCGTCGTCGGTCAGCGGGCGCTCGAACTTTTTATCCATCGCGTCGCTGAGCTGAGCCTCGTTGAACGTGACGCCACAACTCTCGCAGCTATAGTGCTTGAGTTTCCGGTCCCAGTTAAGCCGTCCTCCACAGTCTGGGCAGTAAGGTGACATTCTCTGGTCCCTCTCATCTCATTGCGCCCACGATGGGCGCATTTCGGTCCACTATTTAGTGGGCTACGTCTTAAACCCTTCTCAGCCCCCGGTGGAGGTTTTATAGGGGCGGCTCGGCTGAGACTCCCCCATGCGGGTCAGGGTGGTCTTCCTCGGGTCCCTGAGGGCGGCAGCCGGCAGAAGGGAGCTCGATACCGAGCTGCGCGAGGGGGCCAGGGTATCGATGCTGCTCGGTGAACTGTCGAAGACTATGCCCAACCTCGCTCAGATGCTCGTGGACCCTACCCCCGGAAACCTGGTTATCGTTGGCGGCGTCGAGATAGGCAATCTACAGGGAATGGAGACGCCCCTCGTCGAGGGCTCCGAGGTGGTCCTCGTCCCCGTGACCCACGGAGGCTCCTGATTGACAGCTCCGACGTGCACGAAGTGCCATGAGAGGCCGTCGGTCTTCCACCGCGCCTACAGCGGTGAGAGGCTCTGCCCCGCGTGCTTCAAGTCGAGCCTCAAGGAGAGGGTGCAGGGAGCGATAAACAGGTTCAGGATGCTCGACCACTGGAGCAGGGTCGCGGTCGCCCTAAGCGGCGGCAAGGACAGCCTCACGCTCCTCCACATACTCAAGGAGATAGAGGACGAGACCCACGGCTCCGACCTCATAGCCATAACGGTCGACGAGGGGATCGCGGGCTACAGGGACGAGGCGGTCGGGATCGCGGAGCGCGCCTGCCGCCGGCTCGGCGTCGAGTGGCGCCTCGTGAGCTTCCGCGACCTCTTCGGCCGATCCATGGACGAGATCGCCGCCGAGGACAGGGTGCTGGGCGCCTGCACGTTCTGCGGCGTCCTGAGGCGGCGCGCCCTAAACGAGGCGGCGAGGCAGGCGGGCGCCGACAGGCTCGCGACGGGCCACACACTCGACGACATGGCGCAGTCCGCCCTCCTCAACCTCCTCCGCGGAGACGTCGGAAAGATGGCGACCCTCGACCCCGGCGGCTCCACCAGCCCCGGCTTCGTGCGCCGGATAAAGCCCCTATGCGAGGTCCCCGAGAGGGAGACCGCCCTCTACGCCTACCTCGGCGGCTTCGAGCTCCAGGGGGTCACCTGCCCCTACGCGGGCGAGGCTATGAGGGGGGACGCCCGAGCCTTCCTCTCCCAGATGGAGGCGAGGCGCCCGGGCACACTCTTCACCACCTACAACACCGCCCTCAAGCTCATCCCAGCCACATCCGCGCAGGCGATGAAGACCTGCACAATATGCGGGGAGCCCTCGACCGGGGACACGTGCCGCGTCTGCCAGCTCCTCCCGGTGAGAAAGACGAGGTAGAAACGGACCACCGTCCGACGCCCCAATAAAAAAATTTCTCTTATCTATAGTAGCAGATGCTCGCCTCCGCCCAGAGCACCTGCGACGCCATCATAGACAAGTTCTTCGAGGAGCACCCGGACCAGAGGCAGATCTGGCAGAGTAAGCTGCCCTACTAGTGGCTGGCCCCTCTAACTGCGAGTTAGAGCCTACGACTCGGCCTTCGCCGGCTCCTTAACGATGAAGTGGGTCATCACGAGGGCGAGCGAGAGGGTCGCCACCTGTATGAACCACGGGAACTGCGGGTTGAACTGGTAGATGTACCCGCCGACGAGGTTGCCGATCGTCATCGGGATGAACAGGAGGAACCCGCTCGCGTAACCACCACCCGACACGCCGAAGCTCACACCCTGCCCCACCCCCGCCATGATCCTCCCCCTCATGGAACGCGGAATGGAGTCCGCGAGGAAGACCGAGGATGATATCCAGAGGAAGGAGCTGCTCACCATCATCAGCACCCAGACGAGCATGGCTTGCCAGTAGGCGGTGACGAAGGTGAAGGCCGCCATGCCGGGCACGGCGAGGACGAATGAGATCATCATGCACCTCTTCGTCCCAAGCTTGTCCACAAGGTTGCCGACGATCAGGCTCATGATCGTGTTCGCGACCCCGCCGATAAGCAGTATCAGGCCCCAGCCATAGGCGTCTATCCCTATGATCTGCTGCGCGAAGACTATCCAGAAGGGGGTGACGAGGCTGCCCACGAAGGAGAGCAGAATGGCGACGATCGTGTAGCCCCTCATGTTCGAGAAGACCCAGCGCAGGGAGGTGAACACGTTGCGGTACCCCTCGAAGAGTATCTTCGCCGGGTTCCTGCCCGTCCCCTCCTTGTCCACGACGGTCTCCTTCAGGTACCTGATCCTGATGAAGGCGACGACCGCGCCTATCCCGAAGGCCAACGTGTAGCCCACACGCATGGCCGGTTGGAGGGTCATCAGGGCGATGAGGTACCCACCCATGTACGGGGTGATTATCCTCACGGCGTTTGGGATGGCGACCGTCAACGAGT
Source organism: Candidatus Bathyarchaeota archaeon (assembly GCA_030691555.1). GTDB lineage: Archaea > Thermoproteota > Bathyarchaeia > TCS64 > TCS64 > UBA8941. Next base: position 155 of record JAUYEB010000201.1, on the reverse strand, counting down.
AGGTGCGGCCGCGCGCCCCGACGGGTATCGAGTCGGCCATTATCGCGTTCATCGCCGGCATGTAGAAGAGCACGACCTGCTGGTAGGCGTACGCCACCGCGAGCATCTCCCAGCTGTTGGCGAAGGCGAATATCACGAAGCTGGAAGTGTACAGC
>JAUYEB010000235.1 GCA_030691555.1 Candidatus Bathyarchaeota archaeon | reverse complement strand
CTACATAGTGCTCCCGGCGGCGGATAATTCGGTCTCCTACGTCCTCAGCGCGGTCGGCACGAAGGAGCACTCCCAGGCCATCATACGGGACGCGGAGTCCGCCATAGCCGCCACGAAGGCGAAGGGCATCTCCACGACGTCGGCCGACACATTCATAGCCCAGGCGAAGGCCGCGTTCGATTCCTCAGAATACCTGATGGCCGAGCAGCTCGCCACTCAGGCCAAGGGCGCGGCCCTCGACGCCGAGCTGCAGTCACAGGCGGCCGGCTTCGCCATACAGCGCGCCAACGACGCGATCCAGACGGCGACGAACGAGGGGAGGACATCGGGCCTCGCCACAGCGCAGGGCCTAGCCCAGAACGCCCAGGCGTACTACGCTTCGGGAGACTACACCAAGGCGAAGACCACGGCCGACCAGGCGTACGACGCAGCCATAGCCTCGAAGGGCTCTGACAACACGCTCCTCATGATGGGGGTCGCCGTCCTCGTGGTCGCCGGGGCGGGCGTTGTCTTCTACATGAGGCGCGAGGGGAAGATGGGCGGCAAGGGCCCGGTAAAGACTAAAGCCGCCCCCACGCCGCCCCTTGGAACGGTCGACGAAGGACCGGTGAACATCAACGCCATCTTCTCGAAGAACCCCGACCTCAGGGTCGACGACAAGGAGGTGGTCAGGTTCCTCACCGAGCGGGGAGGTGAGGCGTTCGCCAACGAGATAAGGGACCGCTTCGAAATCCCCCGGACGAGCGCATGGAGGATGATAAGGCGCCTCATAGGCATGGGCGTAGTCGAGGAGAGGAAGATCGGGGGCCAGAGCCTGATCTACGTGGTGAAGAGGTACCGGGGGGTTTCGGAGGCTTGAAACACCTGTTCCACGCCGTTCCTACGGGTTCCTCAAGTACAATCGTGCACAGGCTTAAGACAGGTGAAAAGCAGATGGATAGGAAAAAGTTGATGGTCGCGCTCGCGGTGGCGCTCCTCCTGGTGCCAGTGGCACCACTTGCGCTCGCGGCGAACCTCACAGTCGAGACAGGGTCGAAGTACTACAACGCTGGTGAAACCGTCAAAATAAAGGGGACGGCAACCGCCAACGCGATCGTGCACGTCGGCGTCAACGCGACCGCCGGCTCGGTCTTCACGGCGAACGTCACCACAAACTCTACGGGGGCATACGCCACAGCGTACACTCTCCCAATCGCGGCCCCAATAGGCATCTACACAGTAATCGCAAAGTCGGGCAACTCCACGGCTGACACCATCTTCATGATGTCAAGCGTCTCCACGGAGGACATGGCGCAGCAGCTCATAGACATCGCCGAGATGTCCAGAGTCCTTGCCGAGGAGACGATCCAGAGCATCAGGACTCAGAACGTGACCCTACCCCCAGCCGTCAACAACAGCATCACACACGGCATCGACGCCATAGCCAGGGCGAAGGCCTTCCTCGCAGAGGGCAAGAACGTCGCAGCGGCAGAGGCCGCGCAGAGCGCGATGAAGCACTTCAAGAACGCCATGAGCCTGGCGCTCAGGACCGCCAACGTCGAGGAGGACGTCGAGGAGCACAGGAGGGAGTCCCTCCAGCACCAGGTCGAGAGACTAACAAGAGAGGTCGAACGGATCGAGGTCGTTCTAGGCAACCTCGTAGAGGCAGGTGAGAACGTCACAGCCATCCAGGTCATCCTAAACGGCATGAAGCCACACCTAACAAACGCCACGGCGCTCATCGGGCAGGGCAACTACACAGCAGCCGAGACCGAGATCAAGGCAGCCAAGGACGACCTGAGGCAGGCGACGCAGCTACTCAAGCCCCTCTACAAGGAGGTGCGGAAAGGCCTCATGGAGAAGTACAAGCTGAACCTCAAGGCGCGCATCGACTCCGCCGAGGACGACATCGGTAAGCTGAAGGACTATCTCAACGAGGCGGGCTTCAGCGCGGCGATGGCCCGTATCGGTAACGCTAACGGCTTCCTGAAGAGGTTCGAGAACAGGCTCAAGGACGGAGATGACGACGATGCCGTCAACGACCTCGAGGACGCCTCCGAGGAGCTCGACGACGGAATAGCCGAGGTCGACACGGACGGCTACTCCTACGGCATGGGCCAACTCAACAAGATACGCGCCCAGATACAGGTCCTACAGGAGATGGCCGACCTGCTGACCGCGCAGGGGAAGGACGCCACCGAGCTACTGAACAAGATCCAGGAGCTACAGGCGACCCTGGACCAGGGACTCAGCCAGATGCAGGGCGGCAACATCGATGACGCCAACGACACATTCCGCGGGTCCGAGCAGAGGGATCACAGCGATGAGGAGCACGGCATGAGCGGCATAATGAGCAGGTGGGCCGGCTCCAAGGGCCACGGCAAGAACGATTAGGTCCTCTTTTCCTTTTCAATCGTACCCTTTTTCCCCTCATTCTACCCGAAAGATAAAAGACCCCTGAGCCACATTCATTGCTAGATTCATATGGTCGAGTGTTGGCTCCCCTACGGCGACACCGAGGTTCACGTGACCGTCGACATGAAGGACCTCCTCAGCATAGCGGAGCCCGTCCGCCAGGATGCCCAGGCGCCCGTGAAGGAGATCGTCGCCAGGGCCCTCGCTGAGCCCCGGGGGTCGAAGAAGCTGGAGGAGTTGGTGGGGCCCGACTGCACAGTCGCGATCGCGGTCGAGGGGACGACCTCCCCCGCGTCGGCCGTCGCCGTTCTCTCCCCCATCGTCACGCAGCTCGTCAACCTGGTCGTCCCCAAGGACCGCATAACCATCATAGTCGCCAACGGGGTCAGGGAGAAGAGCGGAAAGGATCTCATCAAGGCCCTCAAAGCCGCCGAGGAGCTGAAGGGCGTCGCCATCGTCGAGCACACCCGTGCGACGACCGGCCTCTCCAACCTCGGCGAGACGAGGCAGAGGACCCCCCTTATGCTGAACAAGGTCTACTCGGAGGCCAAGCTCAAGATCGCCGTGGGGGAGGTCGCCGTCGACCCGTACACGGGCTTCAGCGGCGCCCACACCGCCATCCTCCCCGGCCTCGCCTCGCAGACCACCGTCGAGGCGCACAGGAAACTCGTCTTCAGGGGCGACGTCAAGCCTGGGGTCGTCGAGCTAAACCAGGTCAAGGAGGACTCCCTCGAGGCGGCGATGCTCGCGGGGTGCGACCTCGCGGTCCAGCTCGTCGCCAACATGCACGGCAGGCTCCTCTCCGCCCACGCGGGCGCCCTCGAGGAGACGTGGGGGCAGGCAATCTACGCACTGGGCTCAGGCTACCAGGTCAACGCCGAGGCGGGCGCGGACATCGTCGTCGTGAGCGCCGGCGGCTCGAAGCGCGACCACGACCTCTACACCGCCACGTGGGCCCTGCAGGGGGCGTCGAGGCTGGTGAAGAAGGGCGGGGCGATCGTCCTGCTGGCGGAGTGCCCCGAGGGGCTCGGGGCGGAGACCTACGCGAGCCTCGCCCACGTCGAGCAGCAGGCCGAGCTCGAGAGGCGGTACGCCCTCGGCGCCGAGGCGCTCCAGGTCCTCAGGGCCGCGACGGGCAAGGCCCAGGTCCTCCTCGTCTCCAGCCTACCCAGGTACATGGTGGAGCCCCTCGGCTTCTCTGTGGCGAGGACCGCGAACGACGCCTACGAGAAGGCGATCGAGGGGAGGAGGGGGAGGCGCACCCTAATCATCCCCTACGGCTGCACGACGGTCCCCGTCGGCGCCTAGGCCTGGAGGAGCACGATCATAGAGGCACCCATGAGGACGAAGTAGCCTAGTAGCCCCAGCTTGGTCGTGAGGCTCGTCGGCGAGACGTCGTCCATCGGGGCCATCGACTCGGTCCCCTCGCGCATAAGGAAGAATGCCACGAACACCCCCATTATGACGTAGCCGGAGATGAGGAGGAGGAAGATGCCGGCGATTGAAATGATCTTGTGTGTCTCCTTCCCGAAGAGCGCCCTGATGACGTGGCCGCCGTCGAGCTGCCAGCTCGGAATCAGGTTTATGAATGTGACGAGGAACCCGACCCAAGCGGCGAAAGCTAGCGGGTGAAAGACGAGGACCATCCCCTCGGCCGTCGGCTTGATCGCGTCCGCTATCACCTGGAGGGCCAGGGGTATCGGCAGCAGCTGGAACCTGACCTCGGGGTAGTCCAGCACCCACCTCGCCACCTGCTGCTCGGGGACAGGGTAGGAGAGGAGGACCCCGACCGCGCCCACGAACAGGGCGGCGACGAAGCCGAAGAAGGGCCCCGCTATCCCGAGCTGGAAGAGGTCGTCCCTGTTTGTGGGGGGCTCGTCCTGGCTTATTACGGCGCCGAAGGTCCCACCCATCCCCGGGGGCGCGGGGATGAAGAAGGGCCAGGACGCCCTGATCCCCCTCCTCTCGGAGGCGAGCTTGTGGCCGAGCTCGTGCACCCCGAAGACCACGATGATCCCGACGGTGAAGACGATGGCGTTCAGGAAGACCGGCACGCCGGCCATGAGCGACTGCGTCAGCACCGGGTTGTTGCTGCGTAGGTAGCCGTCGATGAAGATGGTGCAGACGGTCGCGGCGAAGAGCAGCTGGTTCCTCCTGCTGCTGCGCCTCGTCTCCGGCGGCCTCGGTATGAGGGTGACGTAGTACCTCCCCACTATCCACCTGAACTCGGCGAGGTAGCCCATCCCGCGGAGCCTGTCGGCGAACTCCTTGAAGGCGGCTTTAAGGACCAGTTGCTTGTCCCCCTGCGTCTTCTGGGAGACGACGTAGTTGGGTGTCTGGGCCTCTGCGTCCCGGAAGCGGTCCTCGACCACGAAGTAGGACTCGACCAGCCCATCAACCTCTGCGCTGACGAGGATGCACCCCGACAAGACCCTCAAAACTCCTTCAAGGAACATGCCCCTAAAAACGTATGCCCAGCGGATTCGATCCGTTTAAATCCGTGTCCTTATGAAGCAAAAAGGAGAACCGGGGATGAGCCAAGGGTACTCTATGAGGACGTTCAGGGTCGAGGACCTGAACAGGGTGATGGGCATAAACTTCGAGTGCCTCCCCGAGAACTACAGCAGCAGCTTCTACAGGGAGCTGTTCAGCAGGTTCCCGGAGACCTTCGTCGTGGCCGAGGCGGACGGAGACATACAGGGCTACTTAATGTGCCGGGTCGAGAGGGGGTTCAGCAAGCTCAGGAACCTGAGCCCGGCTAGGCTCCTACACGTCGTCTCCATCGCCGTCAGGGAGCCCTACAGGCGCCGCGGGATAGCGAAGGCGCTCATGTTCGAGGCGATGAGGAGGGGCGCCGCCACATACGAGGCGAGCGAGTGCTACCTAGAGGTGCGCGTAGGCAACGAGCCCGCCGTAAAGCTCTACGAGAGGCTCGACTTCACCAAGACCAAGAGGAACTACGGCTACTACCTCGACGGGGAGGACGCCTGGGTAATGGCCGCCCCCGTGGCGAAGGGTAAGCTTCAATAGAGCCGCCCACACAGCCCTTCATGGTAGCGAATTTGGACGTAGTAACCGTCTCAACCATACTCGTCTACGCAGCGGCGATAGTCCTGATCGGTATATTCGCCGTATTCACGAGGAGACTGATCAAACAGCACAACGACATCTATCCGTTCCTCTACGATCTTGAGGAGGCGGAGAAGAAGAAGAGCCGCGGCGAGGGTTAGACGCGTCTCCTCTTTTTGGCAAAGTATTTAGGCGCCTGGCCCACATGGGCTAAAGACGGCTATGGGGGACAAGACGCTCATACCCTGGCGCGAGGTCGCGAGCTGGGGCTGCAGGGCGTGCGGCAACTGCTGCGTCGGGTACAGGGTCCCCCTGAGGATGGACGAGTTCGTAAAGGTCGGGAACGCCTGCGGGCAGGGCGTCTTCGAGTACGGGACGGGCAAGGTCTACCTGCGCAACGGGCCCGACCGCCGCTGCGTCCTGCAGCACCCATTGATGGACAGGTGGATATGCACGATACAGGGGATGAAGCCGACCGCGTGCCGGCTCTTCCCCTTCCGCATACAGCACAAGCCCGTCTACCCGCGCGGGGACAACAGCGCATACAGGCTCGGGGACAAGACCTACTACGTCTACCTCGACTCGGACTGCGAGGGCATCGTCCCGGGGCAGCCGACTGAGAGGTTCGCCACGCAGGTGCTGCCGGAGGTCATCCGGAGCGGCTTCGGCGTGGCGCAGAAGCAGAGGTACACAACCTCCAAGTTCATCTCCTGGACGCCGCCATGACACCTTCAGCGGGTGACGTTAACCGGCACTGAACCTGTTAATGATCGGCTCTCCCAAGAGCCGACGTTTGCCGATCCCCAACAATTTCCGGATGACCCAACGTACTGAGACATTATTTACCCCGTGGGGACAAAAACAGGGCTCGCCCGCCTCGGAAGCGGCCTCAATTTGACTCAGGGAGACAACGCAGATGGTATATATTCTCCGGCTAGTATCTTGATTTGCCCAGGTGCGAGCGTCTCAAGGGTCGGAGCAGCGTTCAAGACCCCCGCGAGGCGCCTGAACCCTGAGGGATGGGCCGCGAGAGGCCCCGGGGGCT
>JAUYEB010000136.1 GCA_030691555.1 Candidatus Bathyarchaeota archaeon | reverse complement strand
GGGCAGCCCTCGCCGCTGAACAGGACCGCGGCGGGCTTCTCGGAGCCCAGCACCTTGGCCCGGAACTCGGCGTCCGTGATGGCGGTTATCGCCTTCGAGTCGCCTCGGCTGAAGAGGCCGCGGAGTCTTGAGAGGGGGCTCGGGTACTTCTTGTAGGCGACCTGGTAGCCGACGTCCTCTATCGCCTTCTCGATGGAGGCTAGGGGGGTAGCCTCGTCGTAGGTGACCTTGAGGGTCTTCTTCATGTAGTTGCCCTGCGCCTTCCTGACGCCGGTGACCTTCATCACCGACTTCTCCAGGGTAACGATGCAGGTGGGGCAATCCATCCGGATGATGGGTATCTCCTTGGTAGTTTCCGCCATTGCTGGTCCCTCGGCCTCCACACTAAGTCGAATCGGCATCCGCCCTTTTAAATGGTGAAATGGGAAACGGATAAGTGGGGTCTACCTGATCTTCCCGTCGGAGACCCTGTCGATGGCGACCTCACCCTCGGGGGTCCTGAGCACCTTCCCCTCGAGGTAGGGCTTCCCCCCCTTTGCCTCGAGCTTGAAGGATTGGAGCTCCTCGATCGTTATCTCCGCCATCGAGTAGCCGGCTGCGCCCTCGACGGTGACCTGCGTCCCGGGCCTCGACGCGGGGGCGTTGAGGACCCCGACCTCCTTCCCGTTGTCCGCCGCGAGGAGCATCCCCTGGCTGAGCTCGCCGCGGAGCTTCGCCGGCTTCAGGTTGGTTACGACGACGAGGTGCTTCCCGAGCAGGTCGGCCTTCTCCGGGTAGTAGGGCTTGAGCCCGGCGCAGAGCTGCCTCTGCTCCGTGCCCAGGTCGATCTTGAGGACGTAGAGCTTGTCGGCCTGCGGGTGGTCCCTGACCTCGACGACCTCGGCGACCCTGAGGTTTATGGCGGCGGGGTCCTTCCCCACCTTTTTAGGCTCCTCAATCTTCTCCACGGGCTTCTTCAGCACTATGGGGTCGATCTTGCGGAGGATTATCTTGGCGCCGGCGATTCGGTGGTTCTCGACGACGCGGTCGACGTCGGCCCACTTGAGGGCCGGGAGTCCTAGCTGCTCCTCGACCTTGGCGGCGAAGACGGGGGTGATCGGCTTCATGAGGACCGCCACCGTCTTGACGATGTTTACGCAGTCGGTCAAGACCCTCTGCGTCCTCTCCCTGTCCGTCTTGACGAGCTCCCACGGCCGGTTCTCCTGGAAGTACCTGTTCCCGACGGTGCTGATCTCCAGCGTCTTCGCCACGGCCTCGCGGAAGTTGAGGTCGTAGTAGCTGTCCCTGACGCCCTCCGCCTTCTTCGCCACGTCGGCGAGTAGTTCCTTGTTCAGCGTCGTGGTGACGGTGCTGTCGAAGTTCTTGTCGAGGAAGCTGAGTGTCCTGTAGACGAGGTTGGCGATGTTGCTTACGAGCTCGTTGTTGACCTTGTCCTGCAGGGTTTTGAGGTCGAGGTCGATGTCGGTCATGGTGTGGCCGAGGTTGGCGGCGTAGTAGTAGCGGAGTAGCTCGGGGTCGAGGAGGTCGGCGAACTCGCTTGCGGTGAGGAATGTGCCTCGGCTCTTGCTCATCTTCCCCCCGTTGACGTTTAGGAAGCCGTGGACGACGACGTTGTCGGGGACGTGGAATCCGCTGCCCATTAGGACGGCGGGCCAGAAGAGGAGGTGGAAGTAGATGATGTCCTTCCCGATGACGTGGATGATCGTGGAGTCGGGCTTCTGCCAGATGTCGTCCGCCGTGAAGGGCTTACCCCTGCAGTAGTTCGCCGTCGAGGCGATGTAGCCGATGGGGGCGTCGAGCCAGACGTAGAAGTACTTGCTCTCCTCCCCGGGTATCTTGAAGCCGAAGTAGGGGCCGTCCCTGCTAATGCACCAGTCCTGAAGCCCCTGGTCGACCCAGCTGAGTATCTGGTTCCTGATCTCGGGCTGCAGGTTCTTGTTGCCGTTGAGCCATGCGCGGAGCTTGTCGCTGAAGTCGTTGAGGCGGAAGAAGTAGTGGCGGCTCGGCTTCCGGATGGGGGTGGAGCCGCAGATGCTGCAGTAGGGCTCGACGAGGTCGGTTGTGGAGTAGGTGGCGTTGCACCTCTCGCAGACGTCGCCGTACTGGTCCTTCGCACCGCATTTGGGGCACGTCCCCTTCACGTACCTGTCGGGTAGGTACCTCTTGCAGTGCTCGCAGTAGGTGAGCTCTATCTCCTTCGTGTAGATGTGGCCCGCGTCCACGAGGCGCTTGAAGATGAGCTCGGTGTAGTACTGATTCTCGGGGCTGTTTGTGGTGTAGTAGCTGTCGTAGTCGATGTGGTAACGCCTGTAGTCCTCCTCGTGCTCCTTCACCCACCTGTCGATGAACTGCTCGGGGGTCACGCCCTGCTTCGCGGCGGCTATCTCTATGGGGGCTCCGTGGGTGTCCTCCGCCCCGCAGTAGAAGGCGTCGTGGCCGTTGAGCTTGAGGAACCGGACGTAGATGTCCGTCTGTGTGTTCTCCACAAGGTGGCCTATGTGGACGGGTCCGTTGGCGTAGATGAGCGCCGACGTTATCAGCACGCGGTTCTTCAGATCCTTCATGGCTGGCTCCCCCCGAAGTTTTCGATCGAATAGCCGGTCAGGGCTATTAAAACACGTTGCCCCGGCTCAACCGGGGGACTCCGGGCGATCTCAATCCTTCCTGTGAGTTTTGGTCCCATCTAAAAGGCGCCGACCCGTTAATTAAGTTTCTGTGTGAAGGTTTCCCCACCAAAGGGCCTCTTCTTTCAGAAGCATAATATGCGGCGGCGTCCAAGGGCAGATCGATGACGGAGAAGGAGGAGATAATAAGCAGGGAGGAGCTCATCGGCCTGGTCCAGCTGGTGATCATCTTCGCCGCCATGCTGGCCGGGCGGGAGATCGGCAACATCTACGGCAGCTTCAACGAGCTCTCCAACATGGCGGTCAGCCTCAACACCTCCGAGGAGGCTGTGGCGGCCTACCTCAGGGACACGCTGGAGGGGGAGAACGCCACACTCGGCGTGGGGCTAGCCATAACGATCCGCGGCTACAACAACACCGAGGGCCCGATTACTCAGACCCCCGACTACGTGAGGAAGTGGCTCATCAGCGTGACCCTGAGCCCAATCGTCGTCACCCAGCCGGAGGTATCGGACGTGGAGATGCACCTGCTCATCGAGGGGAGGGAGGTCGCCGCCCAGACCTTCCAGTTCCCGAGGGCGAAGGTGGGGTACGTCGCCTACCTGAACAGGACCGTGGACCTCAGGGTCGCTGACGTGGCGGCCCTAAGGGAGATCATCTCGGCCGCCGCCGCGGAGCACGGTGGCGAGGTCGAGGTGAGGATCACGGGCCGCGCGAAGGCTAACGTCCTCTTCCTGGAGTCGATGCTCCCATTCACCACGACGAGGTACCCCATAGTCTCGCTGCCCAAGCTCGACATCTCCTCGGAGTGGGACGCCCCCAGCCCCGGCGGCGTCTACACCGCGAACGTCGGAGACTCGACCCCGGTGCTGGTCACTGCATCGAACCCGACGCGCGTCCACTCCCTGACGCAGCAGGCCACATGCACCATCTACATGGAGGGTGTCGCCGAGCCGCGGTTCACACAGACGAAGACTATCACCGCGGCGCCGGGCACCGTGTCGACGTATCTATTCCTGTTCACCCCGACGGCCCCGGGGAACTACTTCTACACCCTCGAAACAACAGGGTACAGCCTGCCGCCCGAGTCCTCGCCGAGGCTCGTGGTCCACTAGAGAATCTGAAGACTCAATAGGGGCCGGGGTCGCTTATCAGACGGTGTCGGGCATGGAGGGAATCCTCGTCAAGTATCCGCTCATCCTCGTCAACCTGAAGACCTACAGGGAGGGGATGGGGGAGAACGCCGTCAGGCTCGCGAAGATCGCCGAGCAGGTGCACATAAAGACGGGGACGAGCATCGCCCTCGCCACGCAGCTCGCCGACTCGAAGGTCGTCATAGACGCGAGCGAGACCCCGGTCTTCGCCCAGCACGTCGACCCCGTCGGCGTGGGCCAGTTCACGGGCCACATCCTCCCCGAGTCGGTCGCCGAGGCGGGGTGCGTCGGGACACTCATCAACCACAGCGAGAGGCAGTTACCCCTCGAGGTCATCAAGGCGACGATAAAGAGGGCGCGCGAGGCCGACCTGGAGACCGTCGTCTGCGTCGACTCCGTCGAGAAGGGGAGGCAGGTGGCCGCCTTCGCCCCACACGCCATAGCTATCGAGCCCCCAGAACTCATAGGCTCGGGCATCTCCGTCTCCAAGGCGAGGCCAGAGGTCGTCTCCGGCGCCGTCACCGCGATAAAGCACGTGAACACCAAGATCCACGTACTCTGCGGGGCGGGCATAACCAGCGGCGAGGACGTCGTCGCCGCCCAGAAGCTCGGGGCGGAGGGCATACTCGTCGCGAGCGGGGTCGTTAAGGCAAAGGACCCGCAGGCGGCGCTCCTCGACCTTGCCCGGAGCCTCAGGCACTGAGGCCCTTGACCGTCTCCTCGACGAGCCTCTTGTTCTCGGCGAGGAGCCCGTCGGCCCTCTCCTGAGTGTCGGCCTCGGCGTAGAGCCTGAAGATGGGCTCGGTGCCGCTTGGGCGGACGAGTATCCAGCTCCCGTCTGGGAAGATGAGCTTGAGGCCGTCCATCGTCTCGACCCTCGGGGCGGCGACGCGCTTCCTGAGTACCTCGAGGACCGCCTTCTTGGCGTCGTTGGGGCAGTTCACACGGTCCTTCGCCTGCGCGTAGCGGGGGAGCTCGCCGACGAGTGTGGATAGGGGGTGGCCCCTGTCTGCCATTATGCCGAGTATGAGGGCCATCGTCATGGAGCCGTCCCTGACGGGGTGGTGGGGGCCGTACATGACGCCGCCGGTCTCCTCCCCGCCGAAGTCGATGCCGTGCTCCACCATGGCGCGGCTTATGTCGACGCTGCCGACGCGGGTCAGCATCACGCTCCCCCCCGCCGCCTCGACCACGTCGGTTATCGCCCTGCTTGAGCTGACTGGGGTGACGACGCGCGCCCCCCTGTGCTTGGCCATGAAGTCGGCGGCGACCAGGGCGAAGCTGCGGTCCCCCCAGAGCACCTCCCCCCTCTCGTCGAGGAACATGCTCCTGTCGGCGTCCCCATCGAACGCGACGCCCATGTCCGCGCCCGTCGCCTTTACGAGTTCCCGGAGGGCGCCGAGGTTGTCGGGGCGCGGCTCGGACTCCCTCCCGGGGAAGCGGCCGTCCAGCTCGGCGTTGACCGTGTAGACGCTGCAGCCGAGGCGCTGGGCGACTGTGGGGGCGGTAAGGACGCCCGTGCCGTTGCCGGGGTCGATGGCGACCTTGAAGGCGGAT
>JAUYEB010000099.1 GCA_030691555.1 Candidatus Bathyarchaeota archaeon | reverse complement strand
AGGAACCCCGAGGTCGTCGACCCCATAATCTACACCATGGCGGGCCTCTCCCAGACCGGCCTCGACGCCCTCCTACGCAGGGACACGGACAAGCTCGGCGACCTGATGAACATAAACCACGGCCTATTGACCTCGATAGGCGTCTCGACCCAGGAGCTCGACGACCTCGTCTACGCGGCGAGGCGCGAGGGAGCACTGGGGGCGAAGCTCACCGGCGCGGGAGGCGGAGGATGCATGATAGCACTCGCGGAGGAGGAGGACCTCGGCAAGGTCGAGAGGGGGATCAGGGCCGCGAGGGGCCACTCCATGAGGGTAAACCTCACCGACGAGGGAGTGACGACGAGGAGGCTCTAGGCTGGACGTACTGAAGCTCGGTGGCTCCGTGGTCACCGACAAGGACCGGCCAAAGACTGCGAACAACGCCGCCATAAAGCGGCTCGCCAGAGAGGTCGCATCCGCTGGTCCGAGGAACCTCATCGTCGTCCACGGTGGTGGATCATACGGCCACCCCCTCGCCAAGGAGTACGACGTAGCCGCGGGTTACTCCTCGCCGAGGCAGATGGCCGGCTTCTCGCTGACCCACCAGGCGATGGTCGAGCTGAACAGCATAATCGTCGAGGCCCTCCTCGGCGAGGGCGTCCCCGCCATGTCGATCGCCCCATCCTCGTTCATAGTCACCGAGGACCGACGGATATCCGACGTCGACTTCGCCGTCGTCTCCAGGGCGGTCGAGTCCGGGTTCGTGCCCGTCCTCTACGGCGACGCGGTCCTCGACTCCGCCCGCAGATTCACCATACTCTCGGGCGACCAGCTCGCCGCCAGGCTCGCCACCGACCTCGGCGCCGCGAGGATAGTCTTCGGCGTCGACGTAGACGGCGTCTACACCGCCAACCCAAAGCTCGTCAGGGACGCGAGGCTCATCGAGGAGCTCTCCCTAAGTCAGATGAGGGGGATGGTGAAAATTGGAGAGGCACTATCGACTGACGTCACCGGCGGGATGCTGGGGAAGATAAGCGAGGCGGGCCCCGCCGTCGAGGCGGGCGTCGAGGTCCAGCTCGTCAACGCCCTCAACCCGGGCGTCGTCCACGACGCGCTCCGCGGCGAGAAGATAAGATGCACTTGGCTCAGGAGGTAAAGCGATGAGCATAGGAAAGAGGAAGCAGAGACACATCAGGGTGAGCCTTGAGGAGAACGTCGACTCGGACATACCCACCGGCTTCGGCGACGTCAGCCTAGTCCACAGGGCCGTCCCCGAGATCGACCTGAGGGACGTCGACACGAGCACCGAGCTATTCGGTAAGAAGCTGTCGGCCCCCCTCATAATATCCGCCATAACCGGGGGCACCGAGGAGGCGGAGAGGATCAACAGGACCCTGGCCACCGTCGCCGGGAGGCTCGGCGTGGGCATCGGCGTCGGGAGCCAGAGGATAGCGATCCAGCAGCCGGAGGTTGAGAGGACCTTCCGGGTGGTCAGGGACGCCGCCCCCGACGCGCTAGTCATAGGCAACATAGGGTGCCCCCAGCTCAGCCTAGGCTGGGGGGCGAATGAGGCGCGGAAGGCCGTGGACATGGTCGAGGCCGACGCCCTCGCCATCCACATGAACCCCCTGCAGGAGGCCGTCCAGATCGGAGGCGACACCAACTACAGGGGCATAGTGAAGAGGATAGAGAAGCTGACCGCGTCGCTCGGCGTGCCCGTCCTAATGAAGGAGACGGGGGCGGGCATCTCCCACGAGGACGCCTCGAGGCTTGAGGAGGCGGGCGTCGCCGGCTTCGAGATAAGCGGCCTCGGTGGGACGAGCTGGGCCGCGGTCGAGCACCACATCGCCCGAGAGGTCGGCGACGGCCGGCAGGAGTACCTCGGAAAGGCCCTATGGAACTGGGGCATCCCCACGGCCTGCAGCCTCGTCGAGGTCCGCGCCGCATCAAAGGGGAAGGTGATAGCGTCCGGCGGAATCAGGAACGGGCTGGACGCGGCGAAGGCTCTCGCCCTGGGCGCAGACGCGGTGGGCATAGCCAAGCCCTTCCTCGAGAAGGCGCTGAAGGGCGAGGAGGCGCTCGAGAAGCACATCGAGGCGATCGTCGCCGAGGCGAAGATATGCATGTTCCTCGTCGGTGCCAGGAACCTCACCGAGATGGCCGAGGTCCCCGTGGTGGTCACGGGCTGGACCTCCGAGTGGCTCAGGGCCCGCGGGTTCGACGCCGGGGCCTATGGGACGAGGGGCAGGTAGGACAGTTTTTATCTCCTCGGCGACTGCTATCTCGCAGTGTCCCCGATGTCGAACGGCGAGGCGATTAAGTGGAAACTCGTCGAGACTGCGAAGCCAGTCGACGCCTTCATAGACGGCATTCTGCGTCCGAGGCGCCCCGAGGTTCTCTACGAGGCGTCCAGGCACCTCATACTCGCGGGGGGGAAGAGGCTGCGCCCCTTCCTCACGGTGAAGGCGTGCGAGGCGGTCGGAGGGTCACCCGGTGACGCCGTCCCGTTCGCCTCCGCCCTCGAGATGCTCCACAACTTCACGCTCGTCCACGACGACGTCATGGACAACGACCCGGTCAGGCGTGGGGCGCCGACGGTCCACACGAAGTGGGGGGTCCCGATAGCGATAGCAGCCGGCGACCTGCTCTTCGCCAAGGTCTTCGAGGCCATGACGACGCACGCCCCGGAGGGGGTGAGTGCAAAGAGGGTGAAGTCCTGCGTCGAGATAGCGACCAGGGCGACAATCGAGCTCTGCGAGGGGCAGGTCCTCGACGTCTCCTTCCCACGCACCATGGACGTCTCCGAGGACGACTACATATCGATGGTGGGCGGCAAGACCAGCGCCCTCTTCAGGGCCTGCGCAGAGGTCGGCGCCACTGTGGGCCGCGGGAAGGCGAGGCAGGTGAGAGCCCTCGGCAGGTTCGCATGGGACGCAGGCATAGCCTTCCAGCTCATCGATGACTACCTCGGCGCCACCGCCGACGAGAAGACCCTTGGGAAGCCAGTCGGCAACGACCTGAGGGAGGGGAAGAAGACGCTTATAATAATCCACGCCCTGAGGAAGGCTCGGCCGAGGCAGAGGGACGCGATCCTGTCGGTCCTCGGCAACGCCTCGGCGAGCAGGGAGGCCATCGACGGCGTGAAGACGATCCTCAGGGACATCGGCTCAACGGACTACGCCCTGAAGAAGGCGGAAAAATACACCTCATCAGCCAAGAAATACCTAGGGACAATCCCCGACAACGCCGCGAAGAAGGACCTCCTCGATCTGATCGAATACTTCACACATAGACAGTATTAGGCGAGGAAGCACTCGGCTACTTCTTGGTCACGACATTGTACTTTATGCCCATCGGCGTCAGGGTGTCGCCGATCTTCTTCATCACCATCTCGTACTGGTCTTTTCTGGGCTCCACGAACCACTCGTAGACGAAGTCGTAGCCCTCCAGCTTTACACCCGACTTGCTTATGATCGTGGCGCAGCGCTTCTCCATCGTGTCCCCCTCGGCCGCGAAGTAGTTCAGGACCCCGGTCTGGGTGTTGAATAACGGCGCCTCGGACTGGATGTAGGTGTCCATCATGCAGACCTCGGGCACCTCCAAGGCGAGCTTCTCCAGCGCCTTCAGCCCCTCATCCACGTTGCCTTCGAGTTTGATGAATGTCCTCATTTTTACTCGATCGTCTGCAGGGAATCGCGGTTAATATATACAGTTTTTTTTCCGGTGACGCTAAAATGTTCCCTTTTTGGGAAAAGGATAATAGTTTTACTCCAGCCTTATGGGCGTAGGGGTCTCCGAGTGTTAGAAAAGATCAGGGAGTCGGCCGTAAAGTACGCTGTCTTCAACGCGTCCCAGTACGGTGGGAAGGCGAACCCGGGCTCGGTCATGGGCAGGATATTCGCCGAGTACCCCGAGGCTAAGGCGAACGCGAAGGACGTCCAGCGCCTAGTTGGGGAGGTCGTGGCCGACGTCAACTCCTGGCCCCTCGACAAGATCATGGAGACCGTGAAGCAGTGGCCAGAGCTATTTGAGGCGAAGAAGGTCGAGGAGAAGAAGACCCTCCCACCGCTCAAGAATGTCGACAAGTGGCCTATGGTCAAGGTCAGGTTCGCGCCGAACCCCGACGGCCCCCTCCACCTCGGCAGCGCCGAGTCGATAATCTTCAGCGCCGAGTACGCCAAGATGTACAAGGGGCACTTCATCCTCCGCTTCGAGGACACGAGCGCCGACGTCAAGCCGCCGATCCCGCAGATGTACGATTGGATACTCGAGGACCTCAAGTGGCTGGGGGTAAAGGTCGATGAGAAGTACATCCAGTCTGAAAGGCTCCCGATCTACTACGAGTACGCCGAGAAACTCCTGGGCGTGGGTGCGGCGTATATCTGCATCTGCGAGTCGGAGGAGTACAAGAGGCTCTACATGGCGAAGCAGCCCTGCCCCTGCAGGGAGCTACCCCCCGAGGAGCAGATCAGGCGCTGGAGGATGATGCTCGACGGCGACTACAAGCGGGGCGAGGCCGTGGTCAGGATCAAGACCGACATAACGCACCCCAACCCAGCGATTAGGGACTGGCCCGCCCTCAGGATAAGCACCCGGTCGCACCCCCTCCAGAAGAAGAAGTACAGGGTCTGGCCCCTCTACAACTTCAGCTGCGCCGTGGACGACCACCTCATGGGTGTCAGCCACGTGATCCGGGGGAAGGAGCACGAGGTGAACAGCGCCCGCCAGAGGTACGTCTACGACCACCTCGGCTGGCAGTTCCCCGAGGTGATAAACGTGGGGCGACTCGGACTCGAGGCGGGGATACTGAGCAAGTCGAAGATCAGGGCGGGGGTGGACGCCGGCGTCTACTCCGGCTGGGACGACCCCCGGCTCGGGACCCTCAGGGCGCTGAAGCGAAGGGGCCTCCAGCCCGAGACGATACGGGAGATCATGCTGCAGGTCGGCCCCAAGCCGATCAACGTCATGATCAGCTGGGGGAACCTCGCCGCGGCGAACAAGAAGATCATCGACCCACGCTCGAACAGGTACTTCTTCGTCAACGACCCGGCCCAGCTCACGGTGAAGGGGGTCACCGAACCACTGAAGGCGAAACTACCACTCCACCCGGACCACCCTGAGAAGGGTTACAGGGAGTACACCGTCGAGCCTGAGGAGGGAATATGCACCTTCCTCGTCCCCTCTAAGGACCTTTCAGAGGCGAAGGGCAAGCTGATCCGCCTCATGGGGCTGGTCAACGTCGATGTTACGAAGGTAGGTAAGAAGGCCGAGGCGAGGTTCGACTCACGGGAGCATCAGGTCGCACGCGAGAAGGGCGCCCCCTTCATCCACTGGCTCACCGAGGAGAACTCCGTAGATGCCGAGGTGGTGATGCCCGACGCATCGACAGCTAAAGGAAAGGCCGAGAAGCTAGTCTCCGCCCTCAACGTGGACGACACCCTCCAGTTCGAGCGCTTCGGCTTCGTACGCGTAGACTCGAAGAAGCCCCTCAGGTTCTACTACGCCCACGACTAGCCCGGGGCTTTACATAACGTTTAAAAACAAAGGGTCGGCGTCTAGTATGCACAACTGGAGGAAATGACAGTGTCCGATCCTTCGAAGAAACCATTCTACGTGAAGTTCGAGGTCCCAAAGGAAGTAGTCGAGGCCGCCTACGAGGCCCTG
>JAUYEB010000010.1 GCA_030691555.1 Candidatus Bathyarchaeota archaeon | reverse complement strand
GGGCCTCTATGTTGCGCTTGAGCTTGACGCCGACGTCGCCGTATGTGGTGAAGCCCGCTATGTTGCCGTATATCTCGAAGCTCGGCCAGAAGAAGCCGCGCCGTTTGGCGATCTCGGTGAGGGTCTCGTAGACGTTGCCGGTGGACATTCCTTACAGCCCAACCACTTGTTGGGGGTGAGAAATATAAAGATGCTAAAAAGCGGAACCCTTTTCCATTCTACTGAGATTGTAATATTTGTAAACTCTATGACGACTATATCCGTTAGCGAGGAGACTAGGAGGAACCTGTTGAGGTACGCTTCACGGCTTCAACTCGCCACGGGGAAGAAGGTCGATTTCGACGAGGCCATAAAGAACCTATTGGGGAGGGAAAAACGACCTGACCTCCTCGACGAAGCGTGTAAACCGATCCCCAACAGCGACAGACTAGTTCAAGACCTCTATAATGAGCGGAGGAAGGATGACGAGATCCTTGAGAGGCATGTTCGCGGTTGATACGGGCCCCCTCTTAGAGATGGTTCGACGGTCTGAGGAGGGTGATAGGCTCTTCGACGCGGTGAAGCGGGGTGAAATCACCTTTGTGACGCATGAGGTGGCGATAACCGAGTTGAAGTACCTCCTCTGCAGGGGCGTCGGCCCGGATGAAGCCCGTCAGAGGGTTGCCAACCTGCTCAACTCCGGGTACATCGAGTTGGAGCAGACGGTCCACCTGATGGATGCGGCCTCGCTATACAAGTGCCGGCGTAGCCTCGCCATGGCCGACTGCTTCACATTGGCCCTAGGCAAGGGCTGGGGTATCCCAGCGTTGTTCGGAAACTTGGAAAGAGAATTAATCTCCGAAATGAACCGGGAGCCCTTCGATGTAGAGATCGTGTTTCTCTCTGACTTGAAGTAGGGTTCTACTCCACTACGGGTCGGAACTTGTAGCCGTACTGGAGCAGCCCCGCCTGCCCGTCCTCGGTGACCTTGCGGAAGGTGTACTCGACCCTCATCCCCGCCTTCACGGCGTCGGGTTCGATGTCCACGACCTGGCTCAGGAGGCGCGTCCCGTCCTCGAGCTCTATGAGGGCGACGACGTAGGGTGTGAACCTCTCGTAGCTGAGGGGGGCGTTCCTGATGACGGTCCAGCTGAGGACCTTCCCCGCCTCGGGGAGCTTGTAGGGCTTGAACTCGGCGCCGCCGCAGCCGCAGACGGGTGTCTTTGGGAAGTGCTTGGCGCCGCACTTGGCGCACTCCTCGCCCATCAGCCTGTAGCGGGGCCTCTCCTCGCGCCAATATCTGGGTACACTCATCTTAGACCCTCCTGAGGATGGCGACGGAGCAGGTGGAGCCCACGCCCGCCATGCTCTGTGCCATCCCTATCCTGGCGTCGGGGACCTGGTTTGCCCCCGCCTTCCCTCGGAGCTGGATGACGGTCTCCGCTATCTGGTAGAGGCCGGTGGCCCCGACGGGGTTCCCGCGCGCCTTGAGGCCGCCGAAGTTGTTCGTGGGTATCTCGCCCGTGCGGGCCGTGTGGCCCTGAGCCACGAGCTTCGCCCCCCTGCCCTTCTCGGCGAAGCCCAGGTCCTCGAGGCTGAGGACGCCGTCGATCGTGGTGTCGTCGGTGACCTCCAGGACGTCGATGTCCTTCGGCTTGACCTTGGCGACCTCGTAGGCCTTGGCCCCGGCCTTCCTGACGGCCTCTAATGTGAGCGGGTTCTTGCGGGCCGCGAGTGACAGGTGGTCGGTGGCTACCGCTGAGGCGGCTACCTCGATGCCGTTCGCCACCTTGTCGGCGGGTCCGAGGAGGACGGCGGCGGCACCGTCTGCGACGGCGGCGCACTCCATCATCCTGATGGGGTCGGCCTCCATGGGGCTCGCCATGACTCGTTCTATGCTGAGCTTGAAGGGGAACTGGGCGTGGGCGACGCCGACGGCGTTGTCGTGGCCCCTGGCGGCGAACCAGCCTATCTCCTCGGGCGTGGCGCCGTACTCGTGGCTGTAGAGCCTGTGGAGGATGGCGGAGAGGCCGGTCTTCGTGACGCCTGTGTAGGCTGTGTATTCCTGCTCCTCGGCACCCGCGAGGGCCGTTGTGACCGCCTCGGGGAGGAGGTCGCTCATCTTCTCGACTCCCCCGACGAGGACCCAGTCGTTGAGGCCCGAGGCTACCGCCTTGACGCCCTCGTGGAAGGCGACTCCGCCGCTCGCCTGCCCCGCCTCGATCCTGACGGCGGGGAGGCCGGGCCTGCCAATCGCCTCTGCCATGAGCGCGCCCATGCTTATCTGCCCTTGCAGGTGCGCCCCCATCATGTTGGCGACGTAGAGCTGCTCCACCTCTGTGTGTGCCGCGTCTTTCATGGCGGCGGAGGCCGCCTCGGCGAAGAGCTCCTTGACGTTCCTCTCCCAAGGTTCTCCTACCTTGGTGAAGCCGATTCCGGCTACTGCTACCTTTCTCATGCTATTATCTGCCCCCTGTGGCGTAGGTAGGTCGCGTAGTCGACGTACCTCTTGCGGTCTATGTAGGCCTTGACCTTGGGTCCGCCGCGGCGGTGCTTTATGGGGTCCCTGACCTTCCAGACGAAGGCGTCGCTCCCCGCGCCGCTGCCGTAGCTGACCATGAAGATTCGGTCGCCGGGCTCGGCCACGTCGAGGGTCGCCGCGAGGCCGAGCGGGCTGCTGCCCGCGTACGTGTTCCCAACGACTGGTGAGACGAGGCCGGGGTTGATCTGGTCCATCCCGAAGCCGAGCATCTTGGCGACGTTTATGGGGAACTTGGCGTTGGGCTGGTGGAAGACCGCCCACTTGAAGTCGGTGGGCTTGTACCCCGTCTCGGCGAGGAGCGCATTACCGGCGCCGGTGATGTGCTTGAAGTAGGCGGGCTCACCCGTGAACCTGTTCCCGTGGCGGGGATACATCTCCTTCGGCCTGCGCCAGAAGTCGGGCGTGTCGGTGACGAAACTGTACGAGGCCTCCAGCTCGGCGACGCTCTCATCGGCGGGGCCGAATAGGAACGCCGCGCCCCCGCAGGCCGCCGTGTACTCCAAGGCGTCCATGGGCTTCCCCTGCGCCGTGTCCGCGCCTATGCCCATGGCGTACTTCTGCATACCGCTGCCGACGAGGCCTATGCAGGTCTGCATCGCCTCGGTGCCCGCCTTGCAGGCGAACTCCATGTCCGCCGTCGAGACACTCGGCGTAGCGCCGATGGCCTCGGCGACTATGGTGCCCGAGGGCTTGACGGCGTAGGGCTTCGACTCGGTGCCCACGTAGACTGCGCCGATCTTGGCGGGGTCGACGCCGGAGCGCCTAACGGCCTGGCGGGCGCACTCGACCGCTATGGTGACTGTGTCCTCGTCGAGCGCCACCACGGCCTTCTCCTCGACGGGCTCACCCGAGGTGCCCCACATGCGGTTGACCTCGGCGGCCTTGAGCCTGTACATCGGCACGTAGGCGCCGTAGCCAGCTATGCCGACCCTGATGAGAGTCTTCAACTGCTCCAACCTCTCCGGAAACTTGGAGATAGGTTGACAGGTTTCTATTTAAGCGAATCGACAGGGATCGATTGGGGCATCGACGGGAGACGATGGTCGGCTACCG
>JAUYEB010000312.1 GCA_030691555.1 Candidatus Bathyarchaeota archaeon | reverse complement strand
GGCGTTGATCTTCTTGGCGAACTCCAGCTCCTCCGCGGTGTGCTGGGGGGCCCCGATCTCCTTCATGTTCGCCGTGATGGTCTCCGCGACGGCCCTGTTGGGGATGAGGTTGTAGAGCCCCATGATGAACTCGACCTTGAGGGTCGTCTCCGTCATCAACGCGGCGCCCTCGGCGATCTTTATTATCCGCTTGTAGATCGAGTCGAGCTGGTCCCTCTGGGGGGCGCGTATGTAGTACCAGCTTCGGGCGTAGTCGGGGACCACGTTGGGCTGCCCGCCCCCGACCTCTATGACGTAGTGGAACCGCGCCTCCTGGATGACATGCTCGCGGAGGTAGTTGACGCCGACGTTCATCAGCTCGATGGCGTCGAGTGCGCTCCTGCCCTGCTCGGGTGAGCCGGCGGCGTGGCTCGTCTTGCCGTAGTAGTGGAACTTTACCCCGTTTACGGCGGTGCTGCTCCCGACCGTCGCGGCGTTGACGGAGTCGGGGTGGTGGCTGATGACGGCGTCGACGTCGTCGAAGAGGCCGGCTCTGACCATGAAGACCT
This sequence comes from Candidatus Bathyarchaeota archaeon, assembly GCA_030691555.1. Taxonomy (GTDB): domain Archaea; phylum Thermoproteota; class Bathyarchaeia; order TCS64; family TCS64; genus UBA8941. The sequence continues at coordinate 3,514 of JAUYEB010000312.1, read as the reverse complement.
TGCCGACGAAGTTCTCCTCGGCGGGGGTGCCGAAGAACTTGATGGTCCCCTTGGCCTTCGCCTTCTCCATCGCGTAGCGCGCCGCTATGGCTCCTGCGACGCCGCTTGTGCCGTGTATGTGGTGGCCGCAGCCGTGGCCCGGCGCCCCCTCCCTGAGGGGCACCTTCTCCGGGACGACCTTGTTGCTTATGCCGGGGAGGGCGTCGAACTCGCCCATGACGCCGATGACGGGCTTGCCGCTCCCCCAGGTGGCGACGAAGGCGGTGGGCATGCTCGCGACGCCCGCCTCCACCTTGAAGCCGTGCTTCCTCAGCTCGTCCTGGAGCAGCTTAGAGCTCTTAGTCTCGGTGAGCCCCAGCTCGGCGTAGCCCCAGATCGTGTCCGCTACCTCTGTGATCCTCTTCTGGTTCTGGTCGATCCAGCCCCACGCAGTCTCCTTGACCATGAGTCAAGAAGGGGTGGGTTAGGATGTATAAGCTCAGCTAGTGGGGGGAGTCATGAATGAGAAGCAATCCTTCAAGATCTCACCATGTAGTCTGCCAAGATGTCCGCAGTCTTTAGGAGCCTGTCGAAGATAGGAATTGCTCATCAACTCCACCTCGATGTGAGCGCTTCAAATCGTTGAGGGAGTCCGTATACGGCTGTGTCAGCTTTCAATTCACTATTTATCATGTGCAGCTGAGGAAGGTTATCGAGGACGCTCTTAGCTGATTTCTCGGCTCTGGATGTATGCGCCGTGCCAGCTGTGGTACCAAACCACCCCGCTGCTCCCATTAACACTGAGCATCCCGAACAGAGTCCCACTCTTCGTTATGTGAACAGTATAGTACCCATAGAACTGGTTAACCTCCTCGGCAACGGAGCCCGGGTAAGCCCCATCGAGGTATCCCTGGGCAATCGTCTTCGCCTGGCTCGCAGAAACCGACATCTGAGCCGACGGAGGGGTGCTCCAGCCGCCCATCATCCCGCCGTGACCGTACTTGAGGTTCCACATCATGTTCGGCCCATACTCGGGGTAGATGGAGCCGGTCTGCTTATCGATCAGCATCTCGAAGGCTCCCAGCCCCGTGGAGCGCTCCTTATACTCGACGTAGTAGTTGATCTGGAACTCCATAATCTCCTTGACCTGGATATCCGAGCCTCCAAAACTCTTCAGGTAGTTCGTCGCAATCGACTCCGCCTCATCCATGCCTAAGACCTGCCTCGGGCCGAGGGCAACAACGCCCAGGATCCCTATTATTCCTAGGACTACTAGGGAAGCGCCTAAGAGGACTGACTTCGAGACCAACTTTCTACCCCTTGAGTGTCTTCTTGATTTTTTCATACTCCTCTACCGTTATCTCGCCCTTGGCTAGGCGCTCACTTGCGATTGCGAGTGCCCTGCTGTGGTCAGCCGATGCGGGTTCAACTCGTCTAGTCGGCGTCCAGGATCTGTAGAGGATGTATGCGCCGACACCGACAAGGCCCCAGAATAGGAGCATCATTGCCGGCATCCACCAGCCCCAGTAGTAACCGCCACCCATCATCCCTGGGCCCATGTACCAGGTGCCTCCCATCGAGAGGACCCAGATCGACCCGATCAGGAGTACGCCTAGGATGATTAATACTGGAGCAAATGTGCTTCTCCCTACTCTATTCATGAATGCTTCAGATGAACCCCGAAACTTAAACCTAGTAAGACTAGTTTTTTCGACCGCTTGCCTGTTCTCTGGATGGCTCTTGGGCTGTTTTTCGGATCATGCCTCTTTTCTAAGGTGTATGGTGGTTGGCTAGTCGAAGGCGCTGACGACGGCGAGTGTCTCCCCCTTGTTGACGGAGTAGAAGCATCTGGTCATCCCGACGACGCCGCCCTCAGGCGCCTTCGCGACCTGCACGACGTCGCCGAAGACGTCGGTCACCCTACCGAGCTCGGCCCCCTTCTTCACCTCGTCGTCCAGCTCTACGGAGGGGTGCCACGCCCCGCTCACGGATGCGAGTACCCTCAGCCTCCTCCTGCTCACCCTCGGAGCCCGCCGCTTGGGCTCGCCGCCCAGGATGTGCATGTATCGGAGGACGTTCGTCACCCCCTCGTGGTGGAAGCGGACCGCCTCCTCCCTGACCGGGTGGGGGGTGCCCGCCTCGGGCATTACGCAGGGTATCCCGTAGATGCCCTGGGCGCCGAGGCTCATCCCCCCCGAGGCGGGGAAGACGTGCGTTAGGTCGCAGGGGAAGCAGGAGGCGAGTGCGAGGGCCTCCGCGTTGACCGCCGCGTCCTTCCCCTCGGCGGCCACGACGAAGCCCCTAATGTCCTCGTCGATGTCCCCGCCGTGGCAGTCGACGAGCGCATCACACTTGGACACTATCCCCTCAAAGGCGGCGTTTGCGACCCTCTGCGTCAGGCTGCCTGAGGCGTCGCCGGGGAAGACGCCGTTCAGGTTCAGCTTGTCGACGGGGCTCGTGTACTGCGTCCTCTTCTCGAACTGCGCCCTGTTGAGGAGCGGGGTGGCGAGGACGGCCCCCCTCATCACGGAGGGGTCGAGCGAACGGATCACCCGCGTCACGGCCTCGACGCTCGCGAACTCCGTCCCATGCGTCCCCCCGAATAGCCCCAGGGTCTTCCCCAGTAAGACCCCGTTGATGACGGCGACCGGGATCTTGTACCTGTCATCGCCGACGTCGATGAACCCCGTCGACTTCTCGCCCGGAGACGCCTTTACGCCCCCCAGGGAGATCATGGCCGCTCCGCCCCGCTTGCCTCGAATCATCGAGGGAGAGGTGTGGCTACGGTTTTTTAAAACGATGGATGAGCTCAGCCGAGCTTGGCGGCTTGCACCTTTGCTACTTCAAGCGGTGGCCCGATGTCGTCGGGTATGGCGCACCTGTACGTTCTGCCCTGCATCTTCTTCGCGTGCTCCTCCCTCGCCTCGGCGAGAAGCTCCGGCTTCGTGAGGAGGTCGAGGGCGGCCCCCGCCATGGTCTTCGCCGCGAAGATGAGGCTCTTGTGGCCGAGGCTCGTGCCGCTGCAGGCGACGGTCTGCCAACTGTGGCCGGGGGCGCCCAGGACGTTTAGGGTGGTGCCGAACTCCATGGTGGGCGTCTGCCAGCTCACGTCCGCGACGTCTGTTGAGCCCCCCGAGACCTCCCCCTCGTTCCAAGGGTCGAGGATGTCCGTCACGATGTCCACATCCAGGTACTTCTCGGGGTTGGGCATCTTCGACTTCCTGAGGTTGTCCACCTTCTGCTCCTTCGGGAAACTCTTCGCGATCTCGGCGGCGAAGGCGAGCTCCTTCCTGGTGTAGGTTGGTGCGCCGGCCTCGCGCATGTTCTTGACGACGGTTTCAGCTACTACCTTGTTGGGGATTATGTTGTAGAGGCCGTCGATGAACTCTATCTTGAGTGTTGTCTCGGTCATCATGGCTGCACCTTCGGCGATCTTGAGTATGCGTCTGTAGATGGGGTCGAGCTGGTCGCGTTCTGGTGCTCTTATGTAGTACCAGCTGCGGGCGTAGTCGGGGACGACGTTTGGCTGTCCTCC
>JAUYEB010000289.1 GCA_030691555.1 Candidatus Bathyarchaeota archaeon | reverse complement strand
AAGTATGAGGAGGAAAAATGGGGGCACTTAGCCGTGGAAGTCAACATTTTTTACTTAGACCTGACCCGTACGACGTGTGGTGATACGGGATGGCTGGTGAGGGAGGGAAGGAACTCAGGTTTTACTACCCAATGCCAAGGTTCCCAAGTGTATCTGTGACGGGCCCCACGTGTAAGCTGAATTGCAGGCACTGTGGCAGCCATTACCTCAGCCACATGCCCGAAGTGAACACATCAGAGAAGCTCAAATCGTTCTCGGCGAGGCTTGAGGCTGAGGGCGGTGTAGGCCTCCTCATCAGCGGAGGCTCGACATCAGAGGGCAGGGTCCCCCTGGACGGCTTCTATCCGGCTATTAGATGGATCAAGGATCACACGGGGCTCATCGTAAACCTCCACTGCGGCCTCATAGGGGCCAGCGAGGCGGAGGAGATAGCGGCCTCGGGCGTCGACATCGCCTCAGTCGACCTCGTGGGGAGCGAGGAGACGATCAGGGGCGTCTACGGCCTCTCCGCGAGGGTCGAGGACTACCGCGACGCCCTCCTCAGCCTTGTCGACGCCGGGGTGCCACAGGTCGCACCCCACGTCTGCGTAGGCCTCGACCACGGCGCCCTCAAGGGGGAGCGCAGGGCCCTTGAGATAGCCTCCGAGATATCCCCTGAGGTCATCGTCCTCCTCGGCCTGATACCGACAGCGGGGACACCGATGGCTGACGTGAACCCACCCTCGGCTGAGGATATGGAGAAGGCGGCCACATGGGCGAAGGAGGCGAGCCCGAGCTCCGAGGTCGCCCTTGGCTGCATGCGGCAACGCGCCGGCAGGATCGACCTAGAGGAGCGGCTCATGGAGGCGGGGGCTACGAGGTTCACCCTCCCCTCGAAGGCGACGGTGGAGACAGCGAATGAGATGGGCTACAGGGTCAGGTTCTTCGACGGCTGCTGCGCCATACCCAGGAGCCTTGAGGCTAAGGGGCTGAGGCCAGACTCAGCCTGATGACGTGGACGAAGTCGCCGGGACCTACCCCTATCAGCTGCGTGGGGTGGGAGTCGAAGAAGTTTATAATCGTCAACTCGAGGTCTTCTACGCGGGTCCCCGTGATCGCCTCCTCGAGATCGATTATGGCGGCCTCCGGGTACATGAAGAAGTCGCCTGAGATCTTCACCTTCTTGATGAGGCCCGACTCGACGGTGGTCTCGGCCGCCACCAGCTTTCCGCCGGGCACCTTATACTCGACGCGCACCGTATATCACCTCTGGTAGATCCACTCCCGTGACTTGTACCGCTTCCGGTACTCGTCGACGAGTCCCTCCTCGTATGGGGTCAGCTTCCCCGGCTTGAGCCTGATGTCGAACCCCCCCTCGAAGCCCCTTATGAGGGCGGCGCGTGCCTCCTCGAAGGAGACGTCCCGGCCAAGGTACTTCCTGACGTTGGTGACTCGCTCCTCCGCCGACTTGATGGCCTTGTCGCTGATCTTGACCCCGGAGACCTTGAGGAAGCTGAATATCTTCCTGGCGTCACAGTCTACTAGGACGGTGCCGTGCTGGAGGACGACGCCGTGGCGCCTCGTCTGGGCGTTCCCAGAGATCTTCTTACCGTCTGCTTCGATGTCGTTGACTGGCTTGAACTCGCTGTCGACGCCTAGCTCCTTGAGGCCGTCGATTATGCACCCGCAGATGATCTGGTAGGATTCGATGATGTCTGTGGGAATCTTCGGGTCCGAGTCCGGTGCTACGAGGCTGTAGGTTATCTCGCCTTCGTAGTCGTGGAAGACGGCCCCTCCGCCCGTGATCCTCCGTATTACGTCGACGCCCTGCCGCCTACACTCCTCGACGTCGACCTCGTTCTCGAGGCTCTGGAAGTAGCCTATGGATACGGCCGAGGGCTTCCACCTGTAGAGCCTGATCGTGTTCGGCGTCTCTCCCCTGTTTCGGGCGTACGCTATGGCCTCGTCTATGGCCATCTGGGTGTAGGCGTCCTCAATCCTCATGTCGATGAGTCGCCAAGTCTCATTCATTCCACATCAATCCCCATCAACATAGCCTCTTTATGCAGCTCTTCACTTGTGAGCATCCGAGGGTAGTTGTAGAGCGGCCCGGACGGCCGCTCGTTGTAGTAGGGGCGATTGCAGCCGGGGCAGCCCGAGGTCCTCAAGGCTTCACCGACAAGTCCGCTTTTCACGATCCCTGGGTCCACCCCGAAGCTCTTTAGCCTCCCCGCACCATCGAACTCCATATCTTTGAAGTGGGCCAAGCCCTTCGTTATAAGGTGCCTCACAAGCTGAACACGCCTATAGGCCTCCAGGTGCGGCGGGGAGAGGTCTGCCAGAGCTGTTCCAGGAACCGGGGTGAAGGCGAAGAGAGCCGTCTGGACGCCCATATCTCTGAGCCACTGTATGAGGTTCACGGCCTCTCTCTCGGTTTCGCCAAGGCCCACGATCAGGTTCGACATGACTCTACCGCTATCAAAGACTTCCACTGCGGTTTTCAGCGCTTCGATGTGCTTCTCCCAGCGATATGGCCCGTCTGCTAAGCGCCCCTTCACCCGCTCGAATATCTCCGGGGTTGCAGCGTCCAGCGGCACGCTGATGCGTTCGAGGCCGGCGCCTTTCAGCATCTCCATCTCCCTTATCCCCAGCGGGGGCGCGTCGAGGGAGACCGGAAGATTAGTATCTTCCTTCACCCCTTTAACCAGGTGTACGACATCGTCGAGGAAACCAGGGTAGTTAATAGCCTGTATGCAAACCCTCTCCAGAGAACCGGTCGCCCACCTGAGCCCCTTGAAAACCTCCTCCGTCGGGAAGTCGGGCCAGAAAACCCTGGACAGCAGTGTCTTGTTAGACGAATTTTCGCGTGCCTGTGGGCAGAACGCGCAATTCGCAGCGCAGTCGCTGTCGGTGTACGTCATCAAGTAGGCCGTCGTGGGCCTGGCGTCGAGCCGGCACTCAGCTAACCCCAGAACCGCGGCGGTGCCGATGCTGACTCTAACCCTCCTAGGAGACATACCAACCCCAATGATGCCCCTCTGGTATCGTCAAAATTACATCGACTCTTCAACTTATATGTATTGGAAGTTCAAAGCCACGAGCTTCATTTCAGGCTATATCCACCGAGATCTCTCCGAACTTCTCGAGCTTTAACGCCCCCGGCTCCAGCGGTATCAGCTTAACTTGATTCGCGGCCGGGAACAAGTAGAGAGATAATCCCACGTTGATCCCGTTGACGTGAACTCGGATATCCCCACATTTCGCAAGGTACATGTCGCCCGAGTTCGCCCTTATCGAAGCGATGGATTTACCGCAGAGATTCACGACGTCGCTGTTGGTGGGCTCCTCCATCATGTGAACTCCGACCCAGCCATAGTGAGGTACTCCCCCGTCCAGAATCCCTGTTTCACCCCCCACATCAACGGTAACTCCGTGATCAGAGCCCTTTTCTAGGGAGATCAGGACGTACTCGGGTTTAACCATCGTCACGGTTCCCCTCAGTTCCTCCAGCGGGTCGGCTCCATCGATGTCCATCAGCATACGAAGCTTGAGGCCTCCTCTCGCTCTCAGAGGATCCGACGGGGGCCTAACCTCGACGTGGAGATGGGGGTCGGTCCAGAAGTTAAAGAATCCAGATCTCAGGAGCCGACCCAGATCCTGCCCCACTTCCACAACTTCACCGCACTCGATCGACGGGACGACGTGAAGGACCTTAGCTATCCTCTCAGGATTATCTAGGCTTTGAAGCAGGATCACGTAGTCGAAGCAAGATCCTTGGAAACTACTCATCTCTGGGCACTTGACTCTCCTGATGTACACCACTCTGCCCCTGATCGGCGATGGAGCAATGCCGCCGAACTCACAGTTCGGGTAGATGTCGATAGCCGTGAAGAGTTGGTGGGCGGGAAAGGGACTGTTGAAGAAGGAGAACCTCCCGTCCCTCGGACAATGGATGGTGACGCCCTCGGAGAACGCGACGGGAAGCATTTTCTTACGATGAGCTTTGGAATCCTCGAAGTTAATAAAGATCAATGGGGCGAGGGCCGGACGCGAAGGAGATTGGGAGCGCGCGCGCTCGATGTCGGAGGAGAACAAGCGTCGGCATCTCGGTGAGATCTAAACGTTTCCTGCCGATCTAATTAAGTGAGATTCTGTCGAGCTCAGCGCTTACGAATTTCTCCCTTTCGTTGTTATCGAAATTGGAGGAGTGTTCGTAGACTCGTGTTACGAGTCGCACCAGCTGAGAGGCGAAGTCGGAGTATATGGAAATCGCATCCATATGCCTCTCGATCGCATCCGCTATGGATGAGCCTGCGGCTTCGCCGCTCTCAATGCCGAGTCTTATTCCCTCACCAGACAGGGGATTACAAAGACCCGCGGCGTCCCCAACTAGAAGCACGTTTCCCTCTCCCAGACTTGTGAAACCATACGGGATTGCCC
>JAUYEB010000234.1 GCA_030691555.1 Candidatus Bathyarchaeota archaeon | reverse complement strand
GCCTGGTTCGAGTACCTCGGCGGCAGACCCTGATCACTGAAAGCCTAATCCGCCCCTCCGCCGGAGATGTTTCAGCGGGTTACATCGCGTCTAAGGCATCACCCAGTCTAAATATCTGTAAGTTTTTCAGGTCTTCTGATGCGAGAAAGGCGGAGTCTTTTCTCAGTGCGTGAATTCTCCCATCCTCGGTCATGAGCCTCCCTATGGGAACCGCCTGAGCCACGATCACACGGTCCAAAAAGTCGAGCTTCAACCCAAGAGAACCGATGAGGTTAAAGTAACGATCATCCGAACCCCTGTACTCGTGAAAGATGACCTTCTTGTCACCCCTCAATATGTCTAGGTTTTCGCCGAATCCTCGAAACGCTGCATCGAATCCCGGCTCCTTTACTGCCAACCGCAAAAGCTTCGCCTTCGCCTCGAGAACGGATGCTTCGCTGAAGTGAATCTCATCGTACCCGCCTAACACCCTCCCGAGTTCTCCGATTTCGGGGATAGCTAGCTCGACTCCGAAAAAGGGGAGGATGTATGTAGTGTCGAGGAAGATTGCGCCGCCTCTATCTCTTCTCAAGTTCCTTGGCCAGCTCCTCCCGGTGTTCCCTCAGCTCCTTGAGGGTAACTGGGCGCATACCGGCCCTGGGCATCCTGAGTAGAGATAAAGCGTCCTTCTTCGGCTCTATCACGAGCTTTCCATCCACGACGATGGCGACCACCCTCCCCCCCGGCGTAATCCCCGATCTATCCCTCAGCTCCTGGGTGGTGTATATCTCGCCCTTCTTCCCGACGCTTACCTCGACGGCTTCCGACTCAGACATCTATCCGACTATAGATTCAATCCGACTGATAAGTCAATCGGAGACACAAATTTTCCCCGTTATCCTGTGTCACGCGATTTAGCCGCGGCCGTTCAGGACCCGCCTGAGCGCCGCCGGTAGCTCATCGAGGGGCAGGTCGCCCCTGATGGTCTTGATCTCCCCCCTCCTCTCGTAGAAGCTGAGGAGGGGCCTCGTCTTCTCCCTGTAGACCTCGAGCCTCCGCCTTATGACCTCGGGCCTGTCGTCGTCGCGCTGCACGAGGGCCGTGGCGCAGGTGTCGCACATGCCGTTCGTCCTCGGCGGCTTGTTCTCGAGGTGGTAGATGGCGCCGCACCTGGGGCAGCTCCTCCTCTTACTCAGCCTGTCGATGATTGCCTCGTCCTCCAGCTCGACGTGGAGGACGTGGTCGAGCCTCTTCCCCGTCTTCTGGAGGTGCTTCTCCAGCGCCTCCGCCTGCTTTGGGCTCCTCGGGTACCCGTCGAGGATGAAGCCGTTCGCGGCGTCGGGCTCCGCGAGCCTCTCCGCCACGAGGGAGTTCACCAGGTCGTCGGGCACGAGCTCCCCCCTGTCCATGTAGCCCTTCGCCGTCCTCCCCAGCGGCGTAGCCCTGGCCACAGCAGCACGGAGCATGTCCCCAGTGGTGATGACGGGAACCCCGTAGAGCCCCCCGATGATCTTAGCACACGTCCCCTTACCCGACCCGGGCGGACCGAGAAGAACGACCCTCAAAGAACGGCCCCCAAGAGCACGGGCAGATACAAGCCCGAGCGATTATAACGTTTATGGGGGAAAACGAGACTCGATCTCCTAGCTCTTCTGCTTGTAGAGGTCGATGAGCGCGTCCACGAGCTCCTCCTCCGAGGGCAGACGCGAGTACCCCAATGGTATCCCCTCGTGCTCCGCCAGGCTTACCGCGAGCGGGTCGATCTTCTTGATCTTCCCGTGCAGTATCACGACCCGCGGCTTGAAGGGGCTGATCTTCACCGCGATCATGGGACTCCGCCCCTGCGTCACCTGTGTGAACACGAGCGCCCTCTCACTCGTCGCCCCGAATATCCGGTAGAAGTCGAGCCCCGAAAGCGTCGTTATCGCCTTCACGCTGTCGATGATCGTGTAGCCCAGGACCTGGTTCTCCAGCTTCTCCTTCCCCGTGAGGACCTCCGCGTCGACCGCCCTGCAGAACTGCTCCACCGTCACCGGCTGCGTGAACTCGCGGATGTCCGTGAAGACGTCGCTGGGATCTATGGTGATCCTCGCCATCTGCCTGATGTAGTCCCCGCCCCGCCTCTGGTCGAGGTCGAAGAGCGCCTCCACGTAACGCTTTATGAAGCCGCTCCCCGGCGACTGCCGCCTCCCCGTCTCGTAGTCGCTTATAACCGACGGGGAAAGGTCCAGCTCATCCGCCAGCTCCATCTGGTTCACGTTAAGCAGCCCCCTCCACTTCCTCATCGTCTGACCCGGGTTGCTGCTCAACACTATCTCGCCGGCGATGCGCTTCGCGAGTGTGTCCCTGACGGGGCTGTATGCGGACATCAACAAGAGACTAGCGGAAGAGGATAAAAAGGGTGAGCCGGCTAGACGCCGGCCTTCTCGCAGAGAATCTGCCACCTAGTGTCGATCGACTCCTGAAGCTCCTTCAGGAGCGCCTCGTCCCGAGTGGGCTTAAAGAAGTGCCTGAACCTCCCCTGCTGCTCCAGGTACACCTCGACCGGCTTCTTCGACTCAGGCTTCTTCGCGATGGCCAGGCTCGGAGCCGACAGCATGTAGACGGGCCTCCCCTTCTCCTGAACGCACTCGAAGAGCGGGAAGACACAGGTCTGCGTCGCAAGCCTTGATATCTCGATCGTCTTCTCGGGTGGGAACCTCCAGCCCCTGCTGCACGGAGCGAGGCTATGCAGGAACGTCGGACCATCGACCTCTATCGCCTTCCTCGTCTTCTTCATGAGGTCGAGGGGCCATGCGCTGTTGATCGTCGCCACATACGGGGTGCCGTGTGCGATGATGATCTCGTCGATGGGCTTCTTCGTCTCCGTCTTGCCGTGGATCACCTTGCCCGCGGGCGAGGTTGTGGTAGCGGCGCCGAACGGCGTCCCACCGCTCCTCTGGATACCCGTGTTCATGTAAGCCTCGTTATCAAGCAGCACGTAGGTGAAGTCGTGCCCACGCTCGATTGCTCCAGACAGAGCCTGGAACCCGATGTCATAGGTGCCACCGTCGCCCGCGAAGCTGATAACGTCCACCTTTGGGTACTTGGCGAGCGGACCCTCCTTCTTCTTGCGCATCGCCTTGATGGTGGCTTCTACGCCGCTCGCGACCGCGGCGACGTTCTCGAAGGCGCAGTGGATCCACGGGACCTCCCACGAGGTGTAGGGGAATATGGTCGTGGAGACCTCGAAGCACCCCGTCGCGTTCGTCACGATCGTCGGGCCCCGAGTCGCCTTCAGCACCTGCCTGGCGACGATGGTCTCGTCGCAGCCCGCGCACAGGCGCGCGCCGCATATCAGCGCGTCGGGCTTCCTAGCCATGTCCTTTAGGGTTATGTCGCTCATGTCTATTCCCTCACACCGATGTAGCTGACCGGCTCAGCCACTGCGCCCTTCTCCTTGATCGCCTGTAGCCTCTTGAAGATGTCACGGATCATCTCGGGGCTCGTGTCCTTGCCCCCGAGGCCGTTTATGTAGTCGGCGACGAGCGGCTTCTTCGGCTGGTCGTAGAGCGCCGTCTTGACCTCCATGTAGAGGGGCGCGCCCGGGCCGCCGATGCTGTACGCCTTCTCCATGACGCCGAGCACCGGGACTTTACCGATCGCCTTCAGGATCTCCTCGACCGGGAATGGGCGGAAGAGCCTGAGCTTGATCATGCCCGCCTTGACGCCCTCGGTGCGCAGCTCGTCCACGACCTCGCGGACGGTGCCCATAACCGAGCCCATGCCGATGACGGCGACCTCGGCGTCATCCATCTTGTACGGGTAGACGTACTCCAGCTTCCTGCCCGTGACCTTCTCGAACTCCTTGTCAACCGCCTTGATCGCCTTGAGGGTCCCCTTCATAGCCTCCATCTGCTGGACCTTGTGCTCAAAGTAGAAGTCCTGCAGATCGAGGGGGCCGATGGTCAGCGGGCAGTCGGGGTTGAGCCTGTACTCTGCCTCGCCCTTGGTTCCCTCTGTCATCATGTAGACCCTCTTGCCGACGAACTTTTTGACGTCGGCGTCCTCCATGATGTAGACGTTCTCCATCGTGTGGCTGATGGTGAATCCGTCGAAGTTGACCATGACGGGCATCTGGACGTCGGGGTGCTCCGCGATCCTCCAAGCCTCGACGCTCGTGTCGTAGACCTCCTGGTTGTTCTCGCAGAATATCTGTATCCAGCCCGTGTCGCGTGCGCCCATGGCGTCGCTGTGGTCGTTGTGGATGTTGATCGGACCACCGATGCACCTGTTCGCCACAGCCATGACTATCGGTAGGCGGAGACCCGCAGCGATGAAGAGAATCTCCCACATCAACGCGAGACCATTCGCCGCAGTCGCCGTGAAGGCGCGCGCACCAGCAGCGGATGCGCCAACACATGCGCTCAGGGCGCTGTGCTCGGACTCCACCGCCACGAACTCCGACCCGACCAAACCGTCAGCCACGTACTCGCTGTACTTCTCGACGATGATCGTCTGGGGCGTGATAGGGTAGGCGGCGACGACGTCTGGGTCGACCTGCTTCGTCGCGTACGCGGATGCCTCGTCGCCGTTGAGGCCCGTCATCTTCTGCTTCGCAACCATCACTTCTTCATCTCCATCTTTATGCACTTCACGGGGCACTCGTTGGCGCAGACGCCGCAGCCCTTGCAGTAGTCGTAGTTGACCTCGGTGTACCCGTCCGCCCTCACCGTTATCGCCCCCTCGGGGCAGAAGAAGTGGCAGAGGGTGCACTTCGAACACTTCGTCCTGTCTATGACCGGCTTCGCGACGCCCCAGTCCCCCGTCTTGTAGTCCTTGCTGGACTTGTACGGGACAGCTCCCTTTGGCAGCGTCTTCCAGCCCCTCTTCTTCTCACTCAACCCTTTACAGCCTCCTTGTAGGCGGCCTCGACGACCTCAAGGTTCTGGTCCCTTACCTTTCCCTGGAACCTCTCCTTGACGACGGCGAGGACCGAATCCAGCTTCACGGCTCCCGACGCCTTCACGACCGCCCCCAGCAGGACCGTGTTGGTGATGTTGACCCCCATGATCCTCATCGCCATCCCCGTCGCGTCGACGACCCAGGTCTCGTTCTTCACGCCGAGCCTCTTCTTCACCTCAGCCGCCGAATCGGTCGTGTTGACAACGATCTTGCTGGAATTCTTCAGGCCTTCAGCCACAGCCGGGCCGAGAAGAGTCGGATCCAGCACCACGACCATGTCGGGCTCGTAGACGCTCGAGTGGATCTGTATGGGCTTCTCGCTTATGCGGGTGTAAGCCGTCATGGGCGCCCCAGCCCTCTCTGGACCGAAGGCCGGGAAGCTCTGAATCTGCTTCCCCTCCAGAAGACCCGCCTGGGCCAGGAGGAGAGACGCCGTCCAGGCCCCCTGGCCGCCGCGGCCGTGGAACCTGATCTCGTAGAGCTTATCCAATACGATTACTCTCCCCTTGACTTCTCCTTCAACGGTTTAAACGTATATGTTCAGGGGCGAGCCCGGGGTTCCCGCATCACCGATCTGCGGTCGATTAGAACACCGATTTAATGCCCGAATCTCGTGGCCATGGGGCTATCTCTTCGCCTTCTTCCTCATCTCGTTCAACTCGTCCCTGCTCTTCTTAGCCTGGATCGCCGAAGCCTCGGCGAATCTCTCCCAGCCCCAGCCCATCACCTCGTAGGCGTAGTTGACCGAGCGGCTCGACGAGACTAGGAGCCCCTCCCCCTCGTTGTTTGATCCTAGCTTAACGGCTGTGGACGCGTCGCCGCCCTGGGGGCCCAGACCCGGGGAGAGGATCAGCCTCTCCTCGCCGATTATCCCCCTGACGATGCCAAGCTCCTCCGTCGCGGTGCATCCCACGACGAACCCGTTGGAGCCGTGCTCGGTCGCGTCCTTCGCCAGACGCTGGTAGAACGGCACACCGTCCATGAGTCTGGACTGGTAGTCGTGGGTCCCGGGGTTGGACATCCTGCAGAGGGCGAATATGCCCTTCTGCCTCGCCTCGGCCCACCTGTAGACCGAGTCGACCCCGTTCTCGTAGCCGGGGAATGGGCTGAACGTGATGGCGTCGAAGCCGAGTTCGCCTATCCAGTGGAGGGCCGCGTCCATCGTCGTGCCGATGTCGCTTAGCTTGCAGTCAAGCAGGGCGAGGCAGCCCCCGTCGTGGGCGGCGTCCGCTATCGCCTTCAACCCCTCGAAGCCGAGCGGGTACACGAGGAACTGGGCGTTGGGCTTTATTATCGGGGTGTACGGTGAGACCGCCTCGATAAACTCGACGCAGAACCTCTCCAGCCCCCCCGCGACGCCGTGCCTCTCGATAAGCTGCTGAGGGACGACGTACTTGTCCCTGAATGCGCGCGTAGCGGGGTCCAGCCCGACACAGAGGAAGCTGTCCTTCTCCCTGCTCAGCTCATAGTACTTCTCGACGAACCTTCTCCCGAGCATCCTACCACTGGGGAAGATGGTGAATCACCAGCATAAAAGAAGGGGGGCGCCACGGGCGTATGCCTTTTAATCCCGGCGCCCCCTCTTGATTCAGAACTCACTCCAAGTTGGCCAACCAAATGAGCAGCGAAGCAGACATACGCAAGCTACTGAAGATGCGCACCGACCTCGAGGAGCGTGTGGAACAACTCCAGACGGAGATCACGGACCTCAATGTCGCGATGTCGGAGATCGACAAGGCCATAGTGGGCCAGGGGTTCCGGCAGCCAGCCGCCGCGTTCCAACCACTCAAGCCCGTGGAGGCTAAGCCGGCTGAGCCCAAGCCCTCGGAGCCCCGACCCCCCGAGCCGCAGACGGACGGCTCCGCAATTCAGGCCAAAGACGGCACCGTACTCGGAAGAGTCCAGATAACGGACGATACGATAGTCTTCACCCCGCGTGAGGGGCTGACCTTCACGACCTCGACCCCGCCGTTCCAGTCATTCCTCATAGACCGCGTTCTAGCCAACATGAAGACGACCGACGAGGCCCGCGCCGCGAGCGGCGAGATAGCCCCAGATCAGGTGCTCAGCTACCAGGTAGTAGCCGACGGTGAGACGATCGTCTCACTCACCGTCCACAACTACGGCGGTGAGCGCCGCCTGAGGGAGATACAGAGCAGCCTGCGCTGGAGCCTCGATAAGATGTACGACAAGATGAGGCGAGGATAGGCGTCTGTGAACCGAGAACTCGAGAAGA
>JAUYEB010000214.1 GCA_030691555.1 Candidatus Bathyarchaeota archaeon | reverse complement strand
CGGCGGAAAATGTGGGACATAGTCAGTTTGGCAAAGGGGAGTGAGGGGGTTTCACATCGCAGCAGATCGGCTTTTTCAGCCGCCTGCCATGGCTGGGGCGGGAGGATTCGAACCTCCGAATGCGGGATCCAAAGACCCGTGTCTTACCGCTTGACGACGCCCCAGCGAAATTATATCAGGACACAGATTTTCACAGATAAACCCAGATATTTTTCTTTTGTTTCTATAAATTGATGATCTCGTAAAAAGTCATCAAAAAAATAAATTTCTTTGCTTTGGATTAAATTCCTCGGCAAATGATTGTTTTCCACCCGGTTGGTAAAGTGATGACCTTTTCCGTCTGTTCGGCCTCCTTTTTCGATGAAAAAATTCCGTAGGTCACGGGGCCGCTTCCAGTCATCAGAGCCCCTTGGGCCCCTTTGGCCAACAATTCTTCTTTCATCCGCCTGATCTGCGGAAACATCAAAAAAGCCGCTGCTTCCAGGTCATTGCGCATAACCGGCAAGATTTCTGTGATATCCACGTAAGAATCCTTTAGGGGTATAGGTTCTTTTCCTTTATTGGACAAACGCTCATAGGTTGCATAAGCCCAGGCTGTGGATATGGGGAAAGGAGGAATCAGCATAAGGAACCAGATCGGTTCGGGAAAGCCAACCGGGGTCAACCTTTCCCCAATGCCCCCGGCTAGGGCCGGCTTCTGGAAGATAAAAAACGGTACATCCGCCCCGATCTTCATCCCCAGAGCCATCAACCGGTCCCGGGCCCAGCCTGTTTCCAGGAGGTCGTTCAGGCCCATCACTACCGTGGCAGCATCACTGCTTCCTCCGCCCAAGCCGGCGGCCACAGGAATTCTTTTTTTCAACCGAATTTTTAAACCCCTTTGAATTCCCAACTCCTCGAAAAAAACTTGAGCCGCACGGCAGGCCAGATTTTCCATTCCTTCTGGAATTCCCTTTCCGTCGGCAACCAGCTTAATCCCCTGCCCCTCCAGGCTTATTTCCACTTCATCACCAAGATCAACCCGGTGCATCAGAGTTTGAAGCTCATGATATCCATCCGGCCTTTTGCCCAGTATTTCCAGATAGAGGTTAACTTTTGCCGGGGCCAGAAATTTCATTATTCTTTCGGAACGCGGAGAGTGACATATAGATTTCTCTCTCCCCGCTTGATAAAGAAGCGGATGATCTCTCCTTTCTTGATTTTACTTATTGCCGCCTGATAATCGCTGAGTTTGCGGATGGCCTGACCATTGATCTCGTGGATAATATCTCCCCGGTGAATTCCAGCTTCATCGGTCGCGCTTCCAGGCTCCACTTGAGTGACCACCACTCCCCCGGGTTCACCCAGACGGAGCTGTCGAGCAATCTCGGGAGTGATCTCCTGGACACTCATCCCCAG
>JAUYEB010000191.1 GCA_030691555.1 Candidatus Bathyarchaeota archaeon | reverse complement strand
CGGTAGCTGAGACGCCTTTTCTGCTAAAGCTTATCTCTTGTTGGGCGCCCGTCTCTGCATCTTGTCGACTCTGGATCGGCTGAAGGGGGGCCTCCCCGGGAGGTTCTACGCCGTCTCCCTCGCGGGGTTCCTCTGGGAGATGGGCCTCTTCATGACCCAGCCGATCCTGACGCTCCACTACCTGAACATCGGTGCCTCTATCCTCTTCATAGGGTTCATTCTGAGCCTCCAGGCGTTCCTCCTCATCTTCCTCAGACTTCCGCTCACGATAGTCTCGGCGAGGGTAGGAGAGAGGAGGATGCTGGCCTTGAGCTTCGCGGCGCAGGCGCTCCAGCTCCTCCTCATAGGCCTCGCGAGGGACCCCTCCTAGCTCTACTTCATCCCAATCGTCCAGCTGCTCGCGACCGGCACCTTCTTCCAGCTCATAACGGCGATGAACAGTAACTTGGCGCCCCCGGACAGGCAGGGGGACGCCCTCGGCAGGCACATGACGATAGTCTCCGCGGGGATGTTCATCGGGCCGGCCCTCTGCGGCCTCCTAGTCGAGTCGCTTGGCTACTCCACGGTCTTCCTCATCGCCTCGGCGTTCCCACTCGCCGGGCTCTTCATCCTCCTAAGGGCGACCAGCGGCTCTGGATACCAAGGTAGGGCTCTGCAGAGCTTCGAGATGCCCTCGTTCGCGTCGCTCAGGGCCCTGCTTGGGCAGAGGAACGTCGTCGTCCTCGCCCTGATACGGACGCTCTACTCGACCTCGAACAACGTGTTCATAACGCTGTTCAGCATCTACGCGGTAAAGTCTCTCGGCTTCGACCCCGCGCTCGTCGCCGTCCTCTACTCGATCCAGGGGGTCGCGAACGCCTTGGTCAAGGTCCCGTCGGGCTGGGCCTCAGACAGGTGGGGGAGGAGGGCGGTGCTGTTCGTGGTCTTCGCCGCCATCGTCGCGACCTACGTGGGCTTCGCCTACCTCACGGTCTACCCCCTCGTAGCGGCGTCCATGCTCTTCTTCGGGGCCTGCTGGGGGGCCCGGGCCGTCACCGAGTGGGCCTTCCTGGCCCCCATAGTCCCCGTCGAGTCGAAGACGATAGCCATCGGGTACATGGAGAGCTTCTGGGACGTCGGGGGCAGCGTGGGCAGCCTGCTCGCCGGCGTCGTCGCCGGAATACTCCCGTACCAGACGATATTCCTCCTCCTCGCCGCCCTCAACCTCCCCGCCCTCCCCTCGATCCTTCTGATGCGTGAGGTGAGGAAGAAGTGAAGGGCAGCGGCCTCCTCAGGCACCCCGGTGTCATCTTCGGCGGGTTCCTCGCCCTCACCCTCCTCTCCATAATGAACTCGGCCTACAGCTACCTGCTCGGCTCGATAAAGGAGGAGCTGACCCTCAGCTACACGGAGAGCGGCGCCCTGATGTCGGCGTACTTCATGGGGTACACGCTGGGCCAGATACCCTGGGGGCTACTGGCCGACAGGTTCGGCAGCAGGAGGGTGATGACGCTCAGCGTCCTCGGCGTCTCATCGGCCACGGCTCTCTTCGGCGTCGGCGTGGACTTCAACGGGCTCATGGCGGCGCAGTTCCTGGCCGGCCTGCTCGGCGCCGGCGTCTTCGTCCCCTCCGTGCGCCTCATCGCGGGGTGGTACGAGGCGAGGGAGAGGGGGACGGCCTTGGGCCTCCTAAACGTCGGTGGGAGCATCGGGCTCATCGTAGTCACCTGGGCGTCGCCGCTTCTTGCCCTCGCGTATGGCTGGCGGCTCTCAATCATCATCCAGGGCGCCGCCGGGGCAGCATGCGCCTTCATAGTCTGGTCGAGCCTCAGGGACGGCACCATCTCCCGAGGCGTCTCGGGGAAGGCCGTCTTCACCGCTCTCAGGCAGAGGAGCTTCTGGGTCCTCGCCGCGGCGCAGTTCATCAGGCTCGGCAGCTACTACACCTTCCTCGCCTGGCTACCCCTCCTCCTGAAGGAGGACTACGGCCTCGACGTCGTCCTGGTCGGGACGGCGATGAGCCTCTTCAACGTGGCGGGGATGGTCTCGAACCCCGCCGGCGGCGTACTCGCCGACAGGATCGGGGAGAAGAGGGTACTAATCGGGAGCTTTCTGCTACTCGCGGTGAACGTGTTCGCCTTCACCGCGCTCCCCGGGGGGACCCTCCTCTTCGTCGCCTCCTTCCTGCTGGGCTGGCTGATAAACTTCGTGCGCAGCCCCGCGTTCACCATCATCCCCCGGCTATTCGGGGCCGAGACCGCCGGGAGCCTCTCCGGTTTCCACAACACCTTCGCCAGCCTAGGCGCCCTCGTCCTCCCCCTCCTCCTAGGCGTCGTCAAAGACGCGACGGCGAGCTACGACATCGGCTGGGCGGCGTTGAGCACGATGATGATAGTGGGCGGCGCCCTGATGGCCGTGATAAAGGTTCAGGTCGACTGATAGCGGATTCCAGTACCCTTTTAAGCGGAAGAAAAACCTCAAACAATGTAACAGGTGAAGGATATGCCGTTCTGCCCCAAGTGTGGAAAGGAAGTCAATGAAGACGCGGTCTTCTGCCCCTACTGCGGTGAGACCCTGAAGCCTCAACAGGAGAAGGTCGTCTATCGTCGCGCCCGGGACGAAAAAAACGAGAAGAATGAGAAGGGCGAAAAGGACGAGAAGGGCGGCGAGAAGTCAGAGAAGGGGGAGAAGAACGAGGGGGCGGGGGGCATGTGGAGCGCCGTCATGGGCGGCCTCATCCTGCTCTGGCTCGGCGTCACCTTCCTCCTGCAACAGTACAACCTACTCACATCGATCAACCAGGGAGCCCTCTTCATGATGGGGCTCGGCGTCATCATAGCCCTGCGCGGTCTACTCTTCTACACCCAGGTCAACAACTGGCGCGCCGCCAGCGGCCTCATAATCGGCGG
>JAUYEB010000163.1 GCA_030691555.1 Candidatus Bathyarchaeota archaeon | reverse complement strand
GAGTATGGTGAAGTCCTTGTCGCCGGGGGTGTACTTGATGAGGCCGGCCTCGGCTGCGCGGCGCAGGGCGAGCTCCGCCTCGGCGCATGTGGGGACGACCCTGTAGCCGGCTGCCCTGATCCGTTCGATGTTCTGGGAGGCTGGCTCCTTGTCTGCCTTGTTGGCGGCGACTATGAGGGGCTTGGAGGCCTTCCTGAGTTCTGTGCAGAAGACGCGGAGCTCGGCCTTCGTCCACTGTGCTGCCTTGAAGGGGTTGAGCTTGGCCCTCTCGCAGGCGTTCTGTATGTGGCCGCGGGTTATGCCGAGGCCGTTGATCTTCTCGTCGAGGTGTTTCCATATCTCCTCGCGCTTCATCTCGGAGGTGCGGGCGAGGCGCTCCCAGTCCTTGACGACTATGCCGTAGAGCCAGGCGTCGAACTCCTCCTCGAAGAGCTTTATGTCGTCGATGGGGTCGTGGGTGCCGGGTGCGCAGCTCACGCCGCCCTCGTCGGTGCAGCCGGCGGCGTCGCAGACTACTATGAGGGCGTCGGCTCGGCGTACCTCGTCGAGGAACTGGTTGCCGAGTCCCTTGCCCTCGTGGGCGCCTCGGATGAGGCCGGGGGTGTCTATGAGGTCGACTGGGACGAGGCGTATGCCGTCTATGCAGGCGCTGTTGTTGGGCTGGTCCTTGACGCCGAACTCGCGGCAGACGCATGGGGTGCGTAGGTAGCCGACGCCGCGGTTGGCCTTGATGGTTGTGAAGGGGAAGTTGGCTATCTCGACGGGTTTTAGGGTGGCGGCGGCGAAGAATGTGCTCTTGCCCACGTTTGCCTTGCCTACGAGTCCTACGAGGGGGGGCATGTGTATCGGTATTGCTTGGGTGGTGCGGGTCTAAAACCCTTTTCGGCGCCGCTTATGGCGTGCTACTTATCATAACGATTTTTTTTTATTTATCGTAGAAGCCGGGGCCCTTGTGGGGGCCGAAGCTGGCGAGTCCCTTGGCCTTCAGCTGGGCGCGGAGGGCGGCCGCCTCGTTCTTGTTTATGTCCCCCTTCTTTTCGAGGTAGGTGATTATCTCCTCGGCCTGCGGTGGGGCCTTGCACCTGCGTATGAAGTCGACGGCGCCCGGCGTGAACCCCGTGTATTTTCTGTCTTCCTTGTAGCCGGGCTCGGTGGAGGGGGCCGGCTCGTTCACCCTGTTCAAGTCGACCTTGGATACGCCTTTCTCCATCTCGTCGACTAGGTGGGGGAAGAGCTTCTTTAGTTCCTTCTTCTCCATCGGCTATGCCCCCGTCGGCCCAGTTAATTAAGTTGACTTCGGCTTCTCGCGGAGACCCTCGGGTGTCAGGAGGACGCCGTCTGGGACGTCCTTGGAGACGGTGACCCCCGGGGCTATCCAGGCGCCGACGCCGATCTTCACGCCGGGGTGGATGCTCACGTTGACCCCCGTCTGGCAGTCGTCCCCCATGACCGTGCCGAGCTTCCGCAGCCCGGTGTCCATCCTCTCGCCCCTCACGGTCATCACGACGTTCTTGTGGTCGAATCTGAGGTTCGCGATGATGGTGCCGGCGCCGAGGTTGCAGCGCTCGCCTATGATGGTGTCGCCGACGTAGCTGAGGTGGGGGACGGCGGCGCGGTCCATGATGATGCTGTTCTTCAGCTCGCAGCCCGCGCCGACGCGGTTGTTCCCCACGAGCGTGGTCCCCGCCCGGATGTAGTTGTTTGGGCCTATGTCGCATCCCTCACCTATGTAGACGGGGCCCTCGATGTAGACGCCGCTGCGCACCCTGGCGGTGGGGGCTATGTAGACGGGGCCGTTGATTTGGGCCCCCTCCTCTACCTTTCCCTCTATCTTCGGGTCGAGACGGGCGAGGGCGCGCGTGTTCGCCTCTAGCAGGGTCCAGGGGTGGCCGATGTCGAGCCAGTCGTCCTCGTCGAGCATGTGCAGGCGCGCCTCCACGCCCGCGGCTATCATCAGGTTGATCGTGTCCGTGATCTCGTACTCCCCCCTCGGGCTCGGCTTCGTCTCCCTGATCTTGTCGAAGACCGAGGCGGGGAAGACGTAGATACCCGCGTTGGTGACGTTGCTCGGGGCCGTCCCCGGCTTAGGCTTCTCGACGACGCCAAGGACCTTGTCCCCGGCGAGCTTGAGGGCGCCGTAGAGGTAGGGGTCCCTCTCTAGGCCGGTGACCGTCATGCGGCCACGCTTGTGGGCTCGGACGACCTCCTTTAAAATGCCCGGGCTCAGGAATAGGTCGCCGTTCATGCCGAGGAACTCCTTCCCCCCCGCGAAGTCCTCCGCGAAGCGGAAGGCGTCGGCGGTCCCCCCCATCTTCTCCTGCCGGACGTAGCTCAGCTTGAGCCCGAGGGACGAGCCGTCGCCGTAGCGCGCCTTGATCATCTCCTCCCTGTAGTGGGTTACAAGCAGGGCCTCCGTTATCCCCGCGTCGGCGACGTTTCGGAGGAGCCACTCCAGCTGCTGCCTCCCACCGATGGGGAGGAGCTGCTTCGGCCTCGTCTCGGTGAGTGGTCGGAGCCTCTCACCCTTTCCGGCTGCGAGTATGACGGCCTTCACTTGGATGCCCCCTTGACGAGCTCCCTGCCGCGTTCTAGCAGGGCCTTCGTCGCCTTCTCGTCCCTACCCTCCGCGGTGAGCCTTATGAGGGGCTCGGTGCCCGAGGCGCGCATGAGTATCCAGCCATCGGGGGTCTGTACGCGGAGGCCGTCGACCCTGTTGACCGACTGGGCGTCGCCGAAGGCCCCCTTGTAGCCCTCCTCGATCGACTTCATGGCCTTCGCCCTGTCCCCGACCGGCATCTTCTCGCTCCTCGTCGGGTACTCGGGGACGTCTTCGATGAACTGTGAGAGCGATTGCTCCCTCTCCTCCAGGGCTTCTAGGAGCTTGAGGGCGCTGAGTATGCCGTCGGGGCACATGTGCGCCTCTGGGAGGACCCAGGCGCCTATCGGCTCTCCGCCGAAGACCGCCTTCCTCCTCTCCATCTCCTCGGTTATGTAGGCGTCCCCGACCCTGACGCGTATCACCTTTCCCCCGGCGGCCTCGACGGCGTCCTCTATACACATGGAGGCGCCGACGTGGGTCACAACGATTCCTTTTCCTTCGCGCGCCACGACGTGGCCCGCGTATGCGGCGAGTAGCCTGTCGCCGCTCACCGGGTTACCTTTGTCGTCGACGGCCATCATCCTGTCCCCGTCCCCGTCGAACCCGAACCCGACCTCGGCGCCCGTCGCCCTCATGTAGGCCCCGAGCCTCCGGAGGTTCTCCGTGTTCGGCTCGGGGTCCCCGGCGGGGAAGTGGCCGTCGGCGTGGCTGTTGATCATGGATGGGCGCAGCCCGACCGCCTCGAAGGCGTCGGCGGCTATGGTGCTCGTCGCTCCGCAGAAGAGGTCGCAGGATACCCTCCATTCCCTGCTAAGCTCGATCCCGTCCTGGATCGCGTCCAGGTACATCCAGGCGGCGTCGACGGGGTCCGCGGAGCCCACCCCGTCCCAGGGGGCGTAGTCGAGCTCTCCCCCCTGCATGAGCTCCTCGACGGGCCTCTGCTCCCTCTC
>JAUYEB010000051.1 GCA_030691555.1 Candidatus Bathyarchaeota archaeon | reverse complement strand
TGTCGGCTGGCTTCTGCCTGAGCTGCTTCGCGAGCTGGAACGAGGCCGCTGATGCCAGCTCGCCCATCTTGGGGTCGGGTGGCTGGCTGAACTTGGACTCGGGGAGCGCAGTGCCGGGGTAGGCGGCCTCCGTGGCCGCCTCTAGCTGGCGCTGGCACTCCTCTCTCAGCTTCGCGAGGGGGTCAGACATGGTCTTTCACCGTGGCGAGCCCGGTGGGATTCGGACCCACGTTCTCCGGCTTCGGAGGCCGGCGCCTTATCCGCTGGGCTACGGGCTCACACCACCTAGCGTTTGAAGATTAGGGTTTAAAGCGTTTCCACTTTTTATAATATCTTTTACACAAGATTTTTTAAAAATAAATCTAGAAAAACCCTATTTATCTTGTTTCAGCCGAATAAGGAGAATTTTAACGGAAGGATTATCGGTTTTTCGACTCTGAACTTCAAATATTTTTAAGGCATCGATAAGTGACGATAATTTTTCATGACCATAGGTCCGATGATCAAAATCGGGTGCCTTTCTCCGAATAATTCCCCCTACGTCACTTAGCAATGCCCAGCCGTTCTCATCCATGGCATCTTCAACAGAACCTTTTACTAACTGTATAAGTTGTTCTTCGGATAATTTGTTAACGATTATTTCCTTTGGCTCCTCGATTGGGGGAATCTTTTTTATTTCTTGAGGGACTACGTCAATTTTCTTCTCTTTTTTCTTAGGGATAGAAGGAGTAGTTTCTAAAATTGGCAGTTCTAAATGTCGTAAGTTTTCGATCAAGATGAAACGATCACAGGCTTGTCGGAAAGCATCAGGTGTGGTTTGTTTTCCGAATCCGAATACTATTAAACCTGATTCACGAATCCTAGAAGCTAGACGTGTAAAATCACTATCACTCGAGACAATGCAAAAACCATCCATTTTACCTTCTAGGAGTATATCCATAGCATCGATAATTAAGGCAGAATCAGACGAACTTTTCCCAGTAGTATAGCTAAATTGTTGCACTGGTTGAAGTGCAAATAAATGCAATATTCCTCTCCAAGGGCTAATTGCTGGATTGGTCCAATCACCATAGATCTTTCTAATATTTGCAGTACCATATTTTGCAATTTCATCGAAAAGACCCTGAACCACCTCGCTGGAGATGTTTTCTGCATCTATTAGGACGGCTAATTTTTGATTGGGAGTTGGAGCACTCAAATTGACCAAAATGATATTAACTATATGATGATAATAAAAATTGTTATATTGACTAAGGATTTTGGAAGGCTAAGGAGATAAAAGCACGCTCCACTTCATTCTCAGCAATGTCTCTGAGGCGTGTCATCGTCTGCACCGGTCCCCCCGGGAACGGCCGCGACGAGATGCTAACAAAGATGAGGGAAAAGGCCAGCTTCCACTACTACCACCTCTTCGAGTACATAGTCGAGCAGGCGCGCCTCGACGGCACGAGCCTGAGCAAGCTCAACATCCTCGACTTTTACGACAGCCAGCCCGAGAAGATGGACGCCCTACGAGAAGCGGCAGTCGCCCGCATCGAGGCCGAGATCAGGGAACACCCCGGGGTCCACATAATCAGCACCCCCCACCACTTCGAGTGGAAGGGCAACCGCTTCAAGGGACTAGACCACGGCGACGTAGAGCGCCTAGACCCGGACCTCTTCATAATCATATTCGACGACATCATCAGAGTCAGGGAACGCCTAGCAGCCGACCCACAGTGGACAGACCACCGCTACACCCTCGGCGAGATCGCCAACTGGCGCCGCGAGGAGATGGCCGACGTCTACGAGCAGGCACGCGGCTTCACCCCCCGCAAGGAGGTACAGATAGTCGCATACGAGAACGGCCCCGACTTCCTACGCGACATCATCTACAACCCACGCAAGGAGAAGTTCTACCTAAGCCACCCCATCACAGGCGAGGACGAGGACTCATTCAAACGCTTCACCAAGTTCGCCTCCGCCCTCAAGGACTACTACATAGTCTACGACCCCTCCATGATCAAGGACTGGGAGATAGTCGAGTGCTGGCGCGACGCCCTCAACGCGGCGATAGACCTCGGCGAGCCCCGCCCCGGCAGGATACCCGTCCGAATCCAGTACCGCGACGGCCCCAAGGAGGTCACCCTCGACGCCGCCGAGGTCGAGCCCGCCATAAAGAACCTGCGCTTCCAGATCATCGACAGCGACTACAAGATCATAGAGAACAGCCACCTCGTCGTCGTCTACCACCCCCGCCAGAGCATAAGCGCCGGAGTCATGTGCGAGATGGTCTACGCCAAGAGCCTCGCCAAGCTCGTCTACGTCTACTATCCCTACGAGCCCAGCCCATTCTTCGAGTGGTACAGCACCAGAATTTTCAAGGACGAGGGCGAGCTGCGCGACTTCCTGATCAAAGAATCGAAGATGACGGGGCAGACCCCCCTCGACCTCTACTCAAAGCCCTAGCCCTCCCTTCACCCACCCCTGAAGCAACCCCTGTATTCTAATACAGCCGTGATCGACGATATTTCGAGGAAAAGACCATGGTCGGCGCGGTGAGGCAAGTCAGGAAGAGGGACGGCAGGGTCGTAGACTTCGACCAGGGCAAGATAACCAACGCCATCTACAAGGCCCTCTACGCCGTCGAGGGCAAGGACACCGACACAGCCAAGACCGTCTCCGACAGGGCCGTCGAGAAGCTCAACAAGCTCTACGCGGGACAGACCCCCGGCGTCGAGGCCATACAGGACGTCGTCGTCGAGACCCTCCGCGAGACCGGCCACGGCCGCGTCGCCTCCGAATACCAATCCTACAGGGAGAAGAAGACCGAGATCAGGGCCCTCAGGGGGGAGCTCGGCATCCTCAACGAGCCCAAGCTCACCGTCAACGCCATGGAGGTGCTGGAGAAGAGGTACCTCCTCAAGAACGAGAAGGGGGAGACCGTCGAGACACCCACGGGGATGTTCTGGCGCGTCGCCAAGGCCGTCGCCTCCGCCGACAAGGCCTACGGGGGCGACCCCGAGGCATCCGCGAAGGAGTTCTACACCGCCATGAGCAGGCTAGAGTTCCTCCCCAACTCCCCCACCCTCTTCAACGCGGGCACCAAGACCGGCTTCGCCCTCAGCGCCTGCTACGTCCTCCCCGTCGAGGACAGCCTCGAAGGCATCTTCACATCCCTGAAGAACATGGCCCTAATAGAGCAGACCGGCGGCGGCGTCGGCTTCGACTTCAGCAGGCTCCGCCCCGCAGGCGACGTCGTCAAGACCACCATGGGAGTCGCATCCGGCCCCGTCAGCTTCATGAGGATATTCGACGCCGCCACCGAGGTCATAAAGGCCGGCGGCAGGCGCAGGGGCGCCATGATGGCCATCCTGCGCGTCGACCACCCCGACGTCATCGAGTTCATAACCGCCAAGACCCGCCCCGGCGTCCTCACAAACTTCAACATAAGCGTCACCGCCACCGACGCCTTCATGGACGCCGTCGAGAAGAACACGGACTACGACCTCATCAACCCCCGCACCAAGAAGCCGACGAGGCGGCTCAGCGCCCGATACGTCTGGGACAGGATAATCGACAACGCATGGAGGAGCGGCGACCCCGGCATCGTCTTCATAGACGAGGTCAACAGGCACAACCCAACCCCCACCCTCGGCCCCAT
>JAUYEB010000022.1 GCA_030691555.1 Candidatus Bathyarchaeota archaeon | reverse complement strand
ATCCACCGGAGATGTTCGGTGGGTGGGGGCTGAAAAACTTATCTGAGGCGTGTCGGCGGCTGAGGGTTTAAATCGCCGCCATGCGTCGGTATCCGCGACACCCGTTGAAGCCGGAGAGCCGCGAGTACCTCCTCATGGTCGGGGGGGGGACGCTGACGATGTTCGCGGGGGGGCTCATCCAGCCCATATTCGCCCCATTCGTCAGGAAGGAGTTCACGGCCCCCATCTTCCTCGTCGGCCTCGCCGTCTCCGGCTACTTCGTGGTGAGGATGCTCGCCGAGTTCCCCATCGGGGTCCTCAGCGACCGCATAGCCCTGCGTAAGCTGCTGATAGCGGGGCGCTTCTTCGGCATATTCGGGGCCCTCGCCAGCTACCTGACGAACGACATCTCGGTGCTCATCGTGGCGAGGGCGCTCTGGGGGGTGGGGGACGCGAGCTTCTTCTGCATAGGCATGACCTACGTGGCGAGCCTCTTCCCGAACAAGACGCGTGGGAGGTACCTGGGCATCTTCCAGGCCGTGGAGCTGACGGGGAGCTTCGTGGGGCAGACGGCGGCGGGGTTCCTCGCCTCGTCCATCGGGATCCGCTCCAACTTCCTCATCAGCGCCGCCGTTGGCATCGCCGCCCTGGGCGTCGTGCTTTTGGTGAGGGGGAGCGGGCAGGTGCTGAAGCCGGGGAGCCTCTCCTCGGCGCTGCCGAGCCGCGCCGTGCTCAAGGAGCTGCTGAACAGGACGCTGGTCGCGTGCTGCCTCATCAACTTCGTCTGCATGATGATCAACAACGGGCTCATGGGGACGCTGCTGCCGCTCTACGCGACGGAGCAGCTCGGCTTCGGCCTCGCGGGGTACGGGCTGCTCGTCTCCCTGAGCACGGCGGGGAACATATCGGGGAACCTCTTCGGGGGGGCGCTCTCCGACCGGCTGGGGAGGAGGGGGATGCTCGCGGCCGGGTTCGTCGTGGGCGCCGCCAGCCTCGTCGGGCTGAGCCTGACGCAGTCCTTCGAGTGGATGCTGCCGCTCATGTTCGCGAACGGGCTCTTCTGGGGGATAGTCTACGGCGTGACGCCCGCCTTCATAGCGGACTCGGTGCCCGCCGAGTCGAGGGGGATGGCGATAGGCACCTACAGGACCTTCTTCGACTTCGGCGGCGTCGTTGGGCCGATCGTCTACTCGTCCATCCTCACGGTGGCGGGGGTGCCCTTCGGCTACACGGCGGCCTTCTACGTGGGGGCGGGGATGCTCGTGCTCAACCTGCTGCTCGTCCTCCAGCTCCGGGAGCGGCCTCAGCCCTAGGGGGCTGTGTGAGAAAAAGGGGAGGGGGTTGGTTATGGGTCTGGGTGGACCTGTGCGTCGAACTCCATCCAGACTAGCTTGTGGGCTATGCAGCGCTCCTGGGCGGCGGCGATGACGTAGTCCTCGGCGCAGGCGAGGTTGGCCTCCCATGCAGCGTCCTGGAAGTTTGTGAAGGCTCCGGTGCACTCGGTGAAGACGCCGAGCACCTCCTCGACCGTGTATGCGACGGGGTGGAGGTCCTCATAGTCTATCGAGATGATGACGGTGGTGGCGCCCGGCTGGAGCTGCTCCAGCCACTCGAGGCCGCCCCCGCGGAGTAGGTGGGACGCGTAGTAGGTGTCCTCGGCTGTGTAGCCGTAGACGAGGAAGCCGATGGTCTCGTTGAGGTCCTTGTACGTGCTTATTATGGCGTAGCCGACGTCGTCGTCGACGGTCGGGCTGCTGTACCAGAGGTCGTCGCCTGTGACGGTCCTGCTCCAGCACCCGGGGGCGTAGAAGCCTTCGCCGTAGGTGGTGTAGATGAGGGAGTCGGTGAAGTCGTTGAAGTAGTAGGCCGCGAGGTTGTTGATGGGGCCTCCGATGGTGATGATGTTGCCGCTGCTGACGGCGTATGGGTGTATCTCTTCGCCGCTCCAGCCGTCGGGTGTGCTCCAGTCGTCGCGCAGGGCCGTCCTCAGGTCTCCTCCGCTGTAGTCGTAGTAGTAGTCGAGCTTTCCGTTGCCTGTGTCGAATCGGCGCATGGTGACGGGGATGGTCGGGCCCTGTGCCTCGGCCTCGACGTCGAGGCCGCTCATCCAGACCTGGCGCTCCTCCCACTCGGGCCATGCGGTCGAGACCATGGCGCTTCCTATGCTGTCAGAGGCGTGGCTCGTCTCGCCGACGACTATCCACTCCCAGCGCCCCTCGTAGAGGGCCGGGGTGGTTTCGTCGGTCTCCGTGCTGTAGAGGACCTTGTAGTACTCCCAGCTGCCCAGGCTCGTGCCCGTGTCCGACTGGATGGCGGCCGCGTTCAGCGTGATCGTGGTGCCGGAGGCGGTGTAGTGGTCTGGTCGGCTAAGCAGCAGGGGCTCCATGACCCCGTTGGCGTCGATCAGCAGCACCTTCTCGGAGTCCTGGCAGTAGTATCCCCACTTGGCGGGGAAGATGGGTGTGTGGCAGTTCTGGTATGTGTTGCCGTTCATGTCGGTCACGTGGGAGGCG
Source organism: Candidatus Bathyarchaeota archaeon (assembly GCA_030691555.1). Taxonomy (GTDB): domain Archaea; phylum Thermoproteota; class Bathyarchaeia; order TCS64; family TCS64; genus UBA8941. The sequence continues at coordinate 4,361 of JAUYEB010000022.1, read as the reverse complement.
AGCTCGATGACGGTGGCCACGTCGCCCTTCTGGACCCACCTGAACGTCTCCTTCTCGGCGGCGTCCTGCAGGTCCCAGGGGTTGAAGACCTCGTTGAGCTGGTACTGGACCTCGCTGTCTATCATGAAGGTCCTACCCTCGGTCGTCGACTCGTTGGGGTCCTTTGCGTTGTTCAGGTCTGTGAGGCCGTAGACGCTCACGCAGCGGAACTGGTTTGTGGATGCCTCGAGGTTGTTCGTCGTGAGCTCGAAGTCCCACTCAGCCATCACGTATGGGACGGCGGGCTCCTGGTACATGCCGTAGCTTGGTGAGGTCTTGTTTTCGTGGAAGAATGAGGGGTCTGTGCAGCTCTCGGGGGTGGCGACGTGCCTGATCTCGCCCTTCATCTTCATCTTGTAGAGGACGAGGTACTCCTTGCCCCTGGTGATCGCGGGCGGCGCCGTGAGCTTCACGGCCTTTGTGCTGTAGCCTGAGGGCACCTCGCTGGGCATGAGGTTGACCCACTGCCAGTCTGGTCCCTGCAGGAGCTGTATCCACTGCCCCTGGAGGTTCTTTAGGAAGACCCAGGGCGTGTCCTTCCAGACGCCCTCGCCCCTCGGGTAGGAGACGGGGTCGTAGGGGAGGAGGAGGTACATGGTGCCGTTTATGTTCTTGGCGTTGGGGTTTGCGGGGTCGCCGATCATCGGGACCCTGACCTCGTGGTCGTAGGTCTCGAGGCTCGTCAGCTTGTCCTCCTGGCCCTGTGGGTCTATCCTGGGGAGCGTGTTGGTCCCGGTGACCCACTTGCTTATGAGGTTGGGCCAGAAGGCTGCGAAGCCGACGAGGTCCGTCTCGCGGTTGAGCACCTGGCAGAGGTCGTATGTCACTATCTTTTCCTCGTTCTCGGGGGCGTAGAATGGGTGTTTGTCGTACTTTGTCTCGACGTTCTCGTAGAACTCGGCGTAGGTCTTTGTGTTGGTGTTGGCCGTGTCGCCTAGGTCCCACTCGCTGCGTTGGCTGAACTCTATCTGGAGCGGGCCGAGGATCTTTTCGTCGCAGATGCGCTTGACGTCCTTGATCTCCATGACGTACTTCTTGACCTTGTCGAAGACGAGTTGTATGGTTATCTCTACGAGTGGGGACCCGTCTTCTCCGGGGCTCTTCTCGTAGATCCGCGTTGTGAGGAGGTAGATCGACTTTCTGGGGCCGTCGTAGATGAGCTTTATGTCGTCGGTATCGGCCCAGCCGCTCGTGCGGCGGCCTCCGTTGGTGTCGGCGGGGTCAGAGGCGTCCGGCGTCATTTGCATCTGCTGCCAGTCGCCCGCGACTCCCATCGGGGTCCAGTCGCTGAAGAGGGCGTAGGCCCAGACGTTCTTGAGGACGCTCTGGTCTATCCAGTGGATGTCTATGACCCAGCCGTTGTTCCACTGCCACTGGGGCACCGCGGGGTTCGCGAAGGCGTCTGTGCCCTTGTAGCTGAGGCCGAGGGGCTCGTCGGGGTTGATCAGTTCACCGTACTTGGAGAAGCCGATGTTTACGCTAGACTCGTCCCATGGGTATAGTGTGTAGGTGTCTGTGTCGAGAACCCCCATGTCGAAGTAGTAGTCGCCTCCCACCGTGGGTGGCGCCACCGCCCCGATCGGGGGGGCCGCGACGATCAGCGTTGACAGAAGCAATATTGCTACTGTGAGTATCGAACCTATCTTCTTGTTTTCAGGGAAAACACTATCTAGTCTCAATGCGTTTCCCAGAAAGGTAGACTCGTTTAATGTTTAAAAATAATAATACTTTGCCTCTTTTAAGGGGCGGGGACACGGGGTATAAAAGGGGGGGGCCCCTCTGGGGCTGTCACCACGCCGCGTAGCCGCCGTCTATCGTTTGCCGACCCGGCATTTTAGCGTGAATTTGTCGATGAGGCTACCCATGGGGGGGACGCTGGTCTTTGTTGTGCCTCCGCTGGTTGAAAAGTTGGGCTAGTCGGCGTCGCTGTGTGCCTTGGGTGGCTCGACGTGGATGGTGATGGTCACCTCGGGCAGCTCCTCGTGTAGGTCCTCCTCCAGGTGTTTGGTGAGGTCGTGTGCCTCCTTTACGGATAGCTTGGGGTCGACCGTGAGGTGGAGCTCGGCGTAGACCCTGCTACCGCTTCGGCGGGTCTTCACGTTGTGGAAGTCGATGAACCGGGGCTTGTGGAGCAGGAGGATGCCCTCGATCTTTTTCTGCTCCTCGTCCGCCGTGCCGTCCATGAGTTGGTTGCCAGACTTTTGGATGAGTTCGACGCCCATCTTGCCCACGAGGAAGGCGACCATGAGCGCCAGCAGGGGGTCGAGAACCTTTAGGCCCGTGAAGCCGGCGACTAGGAGGCCGGCGTTGACTGCGAGGGAGGAGAAGACATCGCTGAGGAGGTGCTTTGAGTCGCCTTCGAGGGCCATCGAGCCCGTCTGTTTCGCTATCCGCCCCATTAGCACCGAGAGGCCAAGGTTCAAGATGGTAGCGAGGAAGGATATGCCGACTGCTATGTTGACTTCTACAAGCTCGAAGGCGGGGTTCGTCAAGCGTCCAACCGCGGCGTATGCGATGAGGAGCGCGGCCACTATCACGAACGCGCCCTCGATGAAGGCCGAGATGTTCTCGACCTTCTCGTGGCCGTAGAGGTGTTCGGTGTCCGCGGGCTTGGCCGATATCCTGACTGAGATGAACAGCATTATGGAGGCGACTATGTTGACGACCGACTCGAGGGCGTCCGAGAGCAGGGCTATCGAACCCGATACGAAGAAGGCCAGGAGCTTTAGGCCGAATATGATTAGCCCGCCGATCACCGTGACCGTGGCGACTGTGCGCTTATCCACTTGTTTGCCCTCGAACCCGCGACTGTGGCTAAAACTCCCTGCGAGTTTGGTTTAAAGGTTATCATCTTTAAAATCCATAAATTGGATATATGATATGGAAAAATTGTAGGATGCTGGTCGGCGCTGATGTGTGAGAGGACGCCCGATACGGTCGAGGAGCTAAGGAAGGCACTGGTGGCCTCCGAGGAGAGGTACATGGCACTTTTGGCGGATGTTGACAGGAGGGCGAGGGAGCTCGCGGAGAGGGAGTTCAGGGGCGAGATGACCCGGGTAAGCTCGGAGCTCGCCCACGACCTCAGGGGCCCCCTCCAGACGATAACCAACAGCATCTACCTGATGGAGAGGAAGCCGGGGGACACTACGTATGTCCCGAAGATCAACGAGGCCCTGAGGCACGCCACGGCGCTGCTCGACGGCTTCCGCGACTACTACAGGGGGCACGAGATAACGCCGATGCCTGGGAACGTGAACAGGCTAATCGAGAAGGCTCTGGAGGACGTCCCGGTGTCGGGGGGCGTCTCGGTGGTCAAGAGGCTTGATTCATCCATTCCGGATGGGGCGTTCGACCCGTCGAAGATGCGCCGGGTCTTCGCCGTCATCATCGGGAACGCCGTCGAGGCGATGCCGGGGGGCGGTAGCCTCGCCGTCTCGACACACGTCGAGGGGGACCGGGTGGTGGTGGAGATAGCCGACACGGGGTCGGGCATCCCGGTCGAGATGAGGGATAAGGTCTTCGTCCCGTTCGGTTCGAAGAAGAGGGGCGGCTTCGGGCTTGGTTTGGCCGCGTCGAAGAGGGTGGTCGAGGCCCACGGGGGCGGCATCTCATTCGACTCGGAGGTGGGGAGGGGGACAACCTTCAGGGTCTCGCTGCCGAGCAATCGGTCGAAGTAGCCCCGCGAAAACTTTAGTAACCGGTACAGGCTCACAGACTTTCTATTGGTCAACGCGCCTAGCTCCGCCGCCCTCAAGCGTGTGCTTCCCGGCCTCGGTTACTGCGTCGCCGTCGCGGCGTTCTCCTTCCTTGTGTGGGGCTTCTACAAGCCGATCAGCCCGTTGATGTGGGCCTTCGTCCTGAGCATCATCGTGGCCAACCTGTTCGGCGTCCGCTCCTCGATTCGGGAGGGTGTTGGCTTCAGCTCGGGTCAGCTGCTCAAATTCGGTGTCGCCCTCCTCGGCTTCGTGACCAGCGCGTTGATCTGGACGAGGGTGGGGGTCGGGGTGGTGGCGGCCTTCGTCGTCATCGTGGCGGCGTTGGGGCTAGGCGTCTGGCTCGGCGGGAGGATGGGGCTCGGTCACAGGCTCTCCTCACTCATAGCGGTGGGGACTGCCATCTGCGGGGCCTCCGCGATAGCTGCGCTGACGCCCGCCATCGGCGCCAAGGAGGAGGAGTCCGGCCTAGCTGTCTCCGGGATCACGCTCTTCGGCCTCGTCTCCATGTTCCTATACCCCTGCCTCTGCCTCGGAACCCCCGTGAACGGGCTGCTGGGCGGCAACGTGAACGCCTACGCGGTCTGGGTCGGGGCGGGTATCCACGAG
>JAUYEB010000186.1 GCA_030691555.1 Candidatus Bathyarchaeota archaeon | reverse complement strand
AACGCCCACTCCGCCAACCACCTAGTCGACGAGGACGGCACATACACCACCGACTACCACATGGCGTGCAGGAGCGGGGACAGGGAGCTACGGAACATGGAGGCGTACTTCCTCGCGAGCCTCATGAACCCCCTCCCCGGGGCGTCGGAGGCCGCGGCCTCATACTACGGGCAGCCCAAGCCGCTCGTCTACTCGTTCTCCCCCGAGGGCCCACCGCCCCTGTTCAACAGCGGGTTCTTCCAGCCGAGCAGCCGGCTCGAGGAGTACGCGGAGGCCTTCGTGGACGGGGTGGCGTATGGGTACCGGAAGAGGGAGGCACACCACTTCGAGAGGGCTAGGAGGCGCGAGGCCCTCACGGTCGCGGCGGCCTGCAAGAAGGAGTTGTTCCGCCTCCTCGACCTCCCCGCCTCGATGCAGAGGGGGGCCGACCAGGTGCGGAGGAGATTGGCTACCCTGAGGCTATCGGCGGTCGAAATAGAAGCCTCGGCCGCCAGGGTGGAAGCCGATCTAGCTTAGTGTGCGGGGGGCCGTACCCAGCCTCCGTAGACTGGGTGGCGGCTGCATATGACCTCCACGAAGGCTGGGCGCCCCTTCTCGTTCTCCTTCAGTGCGTCCTTCAGGGCAGGCGCCACCTCGTCCGGGTCCTCGACCCTGACCGCGTGCATGCCGAGTGCCTCCGCCATCTTCGCCGTCTGATAGGTGTCCGCCTTCGTCACCTCGCAGGCGTAGGGGGTGTGGCCGCCGCCCCAGAAGCCGGGGCCGTAGCCGCTGAAGCCGCCGTTGTTTATGTGGACGGTGGTGATGCCCATGCAGTGCCTGATGAGGGCCTCGTAGTCCCCCATCTGGTAGCTGACGCCCGCGTCGCCGGTGACGCTGACCACCTGCCTCTTCGGGTAGGCGAGCTTCGCCCCCATCGCGGCGCCGAGGCCGAAGCCGAGGGTGGAGACGTTGCCCCACGCCATGAAGCCGTGCTCGGCGACGGCGTCGTAGATGGTGGTGAGCTGGTCGCGGGTGTTCCCCGACTCGTGTGTGACGACGCTGTTCTTGGGGTCGAGGGCCGCGATGATCTCGGCGTAGACCCTGTAGGGGTTTATGGGCTTCTCGTTCGACTCCATGAGGGGGCGGTACTTCTTCATCTTCTCCTCCTTGGCGGCGGCTATCTCCGCCTCGACCCCCGCCCGGGGCTTCGCCCTCTGCTTTTCGGCCTCGGCTATCATCTGGGTTAGCACGAGCTTGGCGTCGCCGACGACGGCGTGGTCGGTCCTCGTCGCCCTGTTGAGGTCCTGCTCGTCGATGGTGCACTGGATGATTGTCTTGCCCTTGGTGGGGACCTCGTGGCCGAAGCTCGTCGGCCCCAGGCTCGCCCCGATGGCGAGGACGAGATCTGATCCCTTGAGCCACCTCTCTGCCGGGACATCGCGGACGCCGAGGCTCAGCGGGTGGTCCTCGGGGAAGCAGCTCTTTCCCATCAGCGTCGTGAGCACCGGCGTACCGGTCAGCTCCGCGAACCTCCTCAGCTCGGCGCAGGCGTCGCCGAAGAAGACCCCCTGCCCGGCGTAGATCATCGGGTTCCGGGCGTGGAGGAGGGCCCTGACGGCCTTCTCGACGTCGGCGGGGTCGCCCGCCGGCCTCCAGCCCTTCACGGGGGTGTAGGGGTGCTCGTCTGTCTCGTAGTCCTCCAGGCCGCGTGGTAGCTGGAGCATGACGGGGCTCGGGCGCCCGCTGCGGAGCTGCGTGTATGCGCGGCGGACGAACTCGGGGACGCGCCGCCCCTGGTTTATGTAGCCGCTCCACTTCGTGACGCCGCGGAACCCGTCCTCGATGTTGAACCTCTCCCTAGCGGTGGCCCCGTTTGGGACGCCGTCGGTGAGGCAGAGGAGCGGCGAGGAATCCTCGTACGCCTGCGCGAGGGCGCCGTAGGCCATCTCGGTGCCCGCGGCGTTGAGCCCGCCCATCACCGCGGAGACCCCTATCTTCTTGCCGTTCGTCGCCCTCCCGTAGGCGTCGGCGACGGCCACCGCGAACCTCTCCGTCCGCACCATGATGAGGGGCATCCCCTCCTCACCGCAGGCGTTGACGAAGACGTTCGTCGGGAAAGTGCAGACCCAGTCAGTCCCCTCGTCGCGGAGGAGCCTGACCAACCCGTTTACAGCCTTGACCTTCAAGCCGGAACACTGGGTCGTAGAGGGCGCTGGGGTGTAAAAGATGTGCGAGCCTACATCTGGCGCAGCCGCTTGACCCGCTCCTCTAGGGGCGGGTGGGTGGCGAACAGGTTGTCGAGGGGACTCTTGTTCGGGTCGCTTATGAAGAGGGGGCTCACCGCCTCGTCGACCTTCATCTTCCCCTGGTTGTTGTCCTTGATCTTCTCGAGGGCGGACGCCAGGCCCTCGGGATAGCGTGTAAGCTCCGCCCCGCTGGCGTCGGCCATGAACTCCCTGCGGCGGCTTATGGCGAACTGGACCAGCGCCACGGCTATCGGGGCGAGTATGGCGAGGATGAAGCCCAGGACGATGACGACGACCTCTATCCCTGCGCCGCTGTCCCTGCTCCGGCTCCTCCTGCGGCCGGCGCCGCCCCACCACGCCCACCTGAGGATTATGTGGCTCAGTATCGAGACGAGGCCGACGAGGACGGCGACGAATGTCATGAACTCGACGTCACGGTTACGCACGTGGCTAAGCTCGTGGGCGACGACCCCCTCAAGCTCCTGCCTGTTGAGCTTCTGGAGGGCCCCCGTCGTCACGGCGATGCTCGCGTGCTGCGGGTCCTTCCCCGTGGCGAAGGCGTTGATCTCGGGGTCGTCGATGACGTAGACCTTGGGCGGGGGGACGCCGGCGGCGATGGCGAGGCCCTCCGCGACGTTGTTCAGGTAGACGAACTCGTTACCCTCTGCGGGGTGGGCACCCGTCGAAGACAGTACGATCTTGTCCCCGTACTGGTAGCTGCCCCACGTGTAGATGAGGATGAGAACTAGGCTGAAGGGTAGAACGAAGATTAGAGCATCAGGCGCGAAGATGTAGGCGAAGGAGTAGACGAGGCCGAAGAGGAACAGCGACACGACTATCGCCAGGAGGATGCTGTCCCTCCTGTTCCTCCTCTGCTCGTCGAAGAAGCTCCGCCGCGCCATTAGAACTGTACCTTCGGAACCTGCCTCTCACCCTCGGGTATGGCGAGGAACTCGCGCTTGCTCCGGCCGCCGGCGAACCATGCGCCCGGAATCGTGGTGATGAGGTTGTTGAAGTTCAGCACCGACGTGTTGAAGTACTGGCGCGCGTAGGCGATCTTGTCCTCTATGCCCTGCAGCTGCTCCTGTAGCAGCTTGAACTGCTCGTTTGCCTTGAGCTGCGGGTAGGCCTCGGCGACGGCGAAGAGGGTCCTCAGGGTGGACGTCAGCATGTTGCTCGCCTCCATCCTCTCCTGGGGTGAACCCGAGACGAGCCCGGCGCGTGCCTTGCTCACATTCTCGAATATCTCCCTCTCGTGCTTGGCGTACCCCTTTACCGTCTCGACGAGGTTGGGGACCAGATCGAACCTCTTCTTAAGCTGTACGTCGATCTGGCTCCAGGCCTCGTCGATCTGGTTCTCATACATCCGAATCCTGTTGTAGTATGAGAAGTAGAGCCCGACGAGTATCAGGGCGACGACTACCACCGCCCCGATGACACTTAGCGTGAGTATGTCCATTTTTGCTCCCCTTAGAATCTGAAGGTGCTGACCCTAAAAGGTTATTGAAAATAGTCTAAATAGATCCTTGTGTAGGGGCTTGCTCCGCCCCGTGGGAGCCGGTCACGGTGCTTTAACCTGAGGCGGGTTCTTCTTCCCGTTCTTGCCCGGGAGTGTCTCCTCCCCGAACAGGAAGATGAAGGCGGCGACGAGGAAGACGATCCCGCCCATGACGTAGAAGGGGGCGGCTAGGCCGAAGCCGTCTGCGACTGCGCCGAGGAGGATGGGTCCGAAGAGGCTGCCGATGTCGCCGAAGAATCGGAATATGCCCATGCTTATCCCCCGGGGCTCCCCGACGGTGGCGTCCGTCGCCATGGCGAGCGGGGCCTGCTGCATCCCGCTCGTCCCGACCCCCATCACGAGGGAGACGCCGCAGAGGAGGATGAAGGAGGTGAACTGGGGGAAGAGGAACATGGAGACGCCGGAGGCGACGAGGCCGAAGACGATCACCGGCTTCCTCCCTATGAGGTCGATGCCGTAGCCTATGGGTATGGTGAGGAAGAGGTTGGCGATCGTTGCGGCGCTCAGTATGATGCCTATGTCGGCCGGGGTGAGGCCCGCAACGTCGGCGGCGTAGATGGGCAGTATGTCCTGCCTTATGCCGGAGACTATGAAGAAGGCGGTGGCGCTCGCGATGGAGGCGAAGACGAAGCCCCTGTTCTTGAGGAGCCTGAGGGTGAGGTCCCTTGGGAAGGCGAGTTCGCCGCTGTGGGCCTTCCCGCTCTCCGTCTCTTTGATGAACATGTAGGTTAGGACGAGGCTCACCACCCCGGTGGCGGCGTAGAAGTAGAAGTTTGCTTGAACGCCGTACCAGGTGGCCACGAAGCCGCCGATGGTCGGGCCCGCTGCCTGCCCTATGGTCTGGAAGCTCTGGAAGTAGCCGAGGACGCGCCCCCTCTCCTCCGGCTTCAATATGTCGGCGAGGAGGGTGGTGCGGCTGGTCATCCACATGCTCGCGCCCATCCCCTGGATGAAGCGGTAGAAGAGGAAGAGCAGGAAGCTGTCCGCGGTGGCGTTGAGGAAGGCGCAGAGGGCGATCAGGGCAGTCCCGATGATCATGAGGGGCCTGCGCCCGATCTTGTCGGCGAGGAGGCCGGCGGGGAAATCCATCACTAGGCGCCCCACGCTGTAGACGGTGATCGCCATGCCGGCGAGGAAGATGCTGACCCCGAAGGACTGCGCGTAGATCGTCAACACGGGGGAGACGATGCCCATGCCCACGAAGATGAAGAACGAGGGGACGTAGATCGACAGTATGTCGCTCGTCCTCGATCGCTCGGTCAAGATCCGGCCTTCTCTGTATTCCTACGCAGAACCGTCCTCAGCGATTTAAGGTTGACTTAGGGCCGCGCCGCCCTTGTTGAAGCGGGTCTTGATTATCTCCTTGGCGAAGACGGCGACGAGGACGGCGTTCACGACCAGCATCCCCGTCATCACCCAGAAGGGGGCGTGGAGGTCCGTCGTATCCGCTATCAGGCTGAGGGCCACGGGCCCGATCATCATGCCCACGTCGCCTATCAGCCTGTAGACGCCCATGGCCAGGCCCCTGCGCTCGTGGAGGGTCGCGTCGGTGGCCAGGGCGAGGGGCGCCTGGCCAGCCCCAGCGGAGGCAACCCCGAGGACGAGGGCCGCGACGGTCATCCCCCAGTAGTCCCTCGCGTAGACGAAGCTGACGTTGGCGACCGCCATGACGAGTATGTTCCAGACTATCACCGGCTTCCTCCCGACGAGGTCTATGGCGTAGCCCATCGGCACCGTCATCAGGAGGTTCGTCAGGGTGGCGTAGCTCAGTATGGTGCCTATCGCCCCCGGGTCCATCCCCAGCTCGTCGGCGGCGTAGATGGGTATCATGTTCGTCCGTATCCCCGAGCGCTGGAAGAAGACGATGAAGGTGGCGAGGCAGGCCATCGCGTAGGTCTGGTTCCTCAGGAGCCTCCACATGTCCCTGGGGTTGAACATCTCTTCGTGGCGCACCCTCTTCGCGGCCCCGGCGGGCTCGTGGATCATGAAGTATGTGAGGACGACGCAGGCGAACCCGGTCACGGCGAAGGCGTAGAAGGGGGCTGTGAGCCCCCAGGCGACGGCCGCCCAGCCGCCCAGGGTCGGGCCCGCGCTCTGGCCGAGGAGCATGAAGGCCTGGAAGTAGCCCATGACCCTCCCCCTCTCCTCCGGCTTGAGTATGTCGGCGAGGAGGGTCTGGCGCGCCGTCATCCACATCCCGCTCCCCACGCCCTGGAGGAACCTGTAGAGGAGGAACTCGGGGAACCCCGTCGCGGTGGCGTTGAGCAGCGCCATCACCATGATGAGGACCGAGCCCACGATCATCACGGGCCTTCGCCCCCACCTGTCGGCCGCCGCCCCCGCGGGTATGTCGGAGACGAACCTCCCGAAGGCGTTCGCCGTTATCGCCAGGCTCGCCACGGCGAGGGTGACGCCGAAGCTCTTCGCGTATAGGGGGATGATGGGGCTGACTATGCTCATCCCGAGCATGTTGAAGAAGCTGGGGACGTAGATGCTCAGTACGTCGTTTGCGACGGATCGTCTCTGCGACCGTGCCTCAGCCGTGGCGTTGCCCCCGTGTTGATGGAGTAGGGGGAAACGCGAGCCGTTAAAGTTTATCCGCGTACCCCAGGCGCCTCAGGGCCCTGAGGGCGCGCAGGGTCACCCACTTCGAGGGCCTCCCCTTCTCCCCGATGTCGACCCACATCTTGCCGTTGAATGTGTTACCTAATAGCCATCTCCCATCCGGCTGCCTAGCACTGAGGACCAGGTCGATGGCGGGCTCCATCCTCTCGTCGCGGACGCCGAGCCTCGCGAGGGTGTCGAGGACCTCTAGGGCGTCGGACTGGTAGAAGAGTGGGAAGCCGAACCTCCTCCACCCCGCCTTGTCCTTCCGCGTGCCGTCCGGGTTCCTCAGGTAGCGGTATAAGCCATTCGCGAGGACGCTCTCGACCTCGCGGTCGATGATCGCCCGTATCTCCGCGCTCCTCTGCTGCGGTGGGATCATTGATAGTGCGCGAAGCATCTTCACGGCGCCCATGTAGCAGTTCTTCGGGAAGACGCCGGCGGGGTCGATGGGGTAGCTGCGGCACCGCCAACCCGCCTCCGCGCCGTCGTGGTAGCCTACTGTGAAGTCGATGAGCCTCTCCGTCCTTGGGTCGTGGAGGTAGCCGAAGTGGACAAGGTAGTTGAGGATGTTCCCGTCGAGGCAGCAGCCGTCCTTCACGGCGCTCGCCCGGCCCCTCTCCGTGGTGGGGAGGTCGGTGAGGAAGTGGCCGGAGTCGCGCTGGAACCTGAAGATGTGCTCGACGCCGCACTCTATGGCGGGCGTCCTCCCTGCGCCTAGCTCGGCGAGGATGAGGAGTGAGTGGGTCGTCGCCGTGTACTTCGACAGGTACATGTCCCTCTCCCCCACCCACCAGCCCCCGGGCTGCTGCGCCCCAAGTATCCCCTTTACGATGGGGGACCCCATCACCCCATCCTGAGCGGCAAGGACCTCCGGGTCCCCCGGGGCCTTGCCCTCTAGGTCACGCAGGGCCCAGAACCTGACGCTGGGGTCGCTCGGTTCGAGGAGCCAACTGGTCGGGTCCACTACTGAGTCACGAACTAGGATCATCTGGTGAAGGTTAAGGATTTATGGTCGTTCATCACCGTTAGAAACCAGACGAGTGGAGACGCCGAGGTGCCGCGTCCGTCATGTCCCTCACGGTAGACGATTCGAAGCTCTACACCCCCGAGTACAGGAACTATACCCTGGATTTACTGACGGCGGAGTTTCTGAAGGATAAGAGGATCGCCGGGGCGGTCCTCGTGGGCTCGGGCTCATTCGGGTTCAAGGACAGGTACTCCGACATCGACCTCGCCGTCCTCGTCGGGGACGAGGGGAGGCTGGACGAGGTCTACTCGGACTGGTGGGGGAAGGTCCACGCCGCGTTCCCCGTCATCGACGCCTTCAAGGAGAAGCCGCGCCGCCTCTACGGCTTCCTCCTCGAACGCTTCCTAGAGCTTGACATGAGCTTCCAGGGCCGGTCGGGGCTCTACGAGAAGGACCCCCAGTGGAGGGTGCTCTTCGACAAGCGCGGCAACATCCCCTCCCTGATGAAGCCGAGGCCGAAGCCGACGGAGGACCAGGCCGCGGCCCACGACAAGAGGATGCAGGACTCGTGGTACCACGTCCTCCACTGCGTCAACTCGATGCAGAGGGGGCAGCCCCTGAGGGCCGGCTTCTTCCTGTCGTGGCTCAGGGACGAGGCCATACT
>JAUYEB010000242.1 GCA_030691555.1 Candidatus Bathyarchaeota archaeon | reverse complement strand
AGGCCGCAGCCCGTGCATTTCTTCTCGTCCACTGAACGTGGGTATTTCAGAATTTTAACATCGAAGTCTCCGACCGAGCCTTCAAACTTTGAAATTTCGCTCTGTGTGTGAATCGTGATGCCCGGGTGCCTGAAGCACTCTATCATCTTCGGTGTCAGTATACAATTGCAACAATCTATCGTGGTGAACTCGCGCTCGCGTGCTGCGATAGCGCAGCTCGCGCTTGCGTGCAAACATTGATGCGCAAGCTGTGCCATGACACCACCTATGCTTGGCATCCGCTCCACTAAATGTACTTTCATCCCCCTGTCAGCGAGGTCGAGGGATGCCTGGATACCGGCTATTCCTCCGCCTACGACGAGAACCGGCTTCACCTAATCTCCTCCTATCGCGCGCTCGCAAACCTTCACTAGTATTGGGTCGACTGGGCTCTGGTTGAGATCAAGACCCAAGGACTCTGGGCTAACGCCCATAGCTAACCCTAGAAGTTGAGTGTAATAGAAGACTGGAACATCCAACTCCTTATCCCCAATTACTGTTTGGATGGCTCTTTGCCTATTATCATAGACCTTGAAGCAGAAGGGGCAGGTGGTGACAAGGCCATTGAAGCCGTAGAGTTTAACTGCCTTCAACTTGTCCCCGGCTATGTTGAGGACGGTCTTCCCCGACGCGACAGCGAGGGAGCTGCCGCAGCAGTCGATCTTCTCCGGGTAGTCGGAAGCCTCAGCGCCGAGCCATGTGATGAGGTCGTCGAGCTTTCTCGGGTTCTCGGGGTCGTCGGGTCTGCCGATCCTGCTCGGGCGGATAGCGTGGCAGCCAGGATGAGCAGCGAACCTGAGTCCTTTGAGAGGTCTTGAAATCATCTCTGTTATCTTTTCCTTCCCTAGCTTGTCGTGAAGTAGCTCCAAGATATGAACGAGTTCGATTTTTCCCTCGTATCTAAGCCCCTCTTTAGCGAGTTTTTCGTTCACCTTCGCTTTGAGCTCGTTATCATACTCAAGTTTATGTTTCGTCTCGACGAAGGAGAGGTGGCAACCGTTACATAGGGCGAAAATTGGAAGGCCCATCTCCTCGGCTATAGTCATGTTCCGAGCAGAAGAGTACAACCATGCAAGTTCGTTGACGCTACTGAAGGGCGGGAAGCCACAACAACTGGTCCCAGGCATGTCGACAAGCTTCACACCTAACTTAGGCATAATCGCTCTAACAGAAGCTTCGTATCCGTACTGCTCGGACTGTACGATGCAACCTAGGTAAAAGGCGTACCTCACGCCTTTTCCTCCTTCAGTATCTCCTGGAGCGTCTGAGTATAAGCTGCTAAATCTTTTGGCTTTTCTGCCGGTGGCAGCCCCATTGATTTACGATCTTTCCTTTCCTTATTCCGGGTTCTAATCAGCTGTGGTTGCTGGATTGCACCAGTCTCGACCACAGCCTTCACAGATTCGTCATATCCCTCAGGATGTGGTAATTGGAGATCAATTGCTATGCGACGTAGGTCGAGTATGAGGTCATATGGCGAGAGCTTCTCTGGGCAGCGTTCCTTACACTTCAAGCAGGAGGTGCACGTCCATATTACACCGCTCTTCATCAGGTCACCCTCTTTGCCGAGGGCGATCTTTGCGATGATCTGCCGGGGGTTGAAGCCCTCAACACGGGCGGTTACTGGGCATGCGGAGGAACACTTCCCACACTGGTCGCACACCTCCGCGTTCATCTTCCTGACTGCTTCGCGTAGAGAGTTATTTGTCATAGAACGAGTCCTCAATCGAGTTTTTTGGTGGTTGCCAATCCTACTACTCTTCCCGTCGCGGTATTTACCCTTTATCTCGGTAGTGGTGTAAGTACAGTTATTACTGATAGCCAGAGACTGCGATCACTCGTGTTGGCGGGGATCTTATTGCTATAAGCAGAGAAAATGAAAAAAAGTGTGCCACTTGGGCTCCGGCGGTGGAGCTGCGATGAAGCCCTGAGCCATCAGCATCTTTACGATATCCTGGGTTCTCTTGATGATCGCCGCGGCGCCGTCGTGGACCTCCTTCCGGCTCATCTTCTTCCTGGTGATGCCCTGCTCCATCGCCTTCACCGCCGTTTCCGTTGCCTGGGGGGTAGATCTCCCACTCATCAATCGAGGGGATGATGTAGCTCTCGGTCAACCCCTTGTCTTCGGCGTACTTCGCCAGAGCCTTCGCTGAGGCGATGCACATCTCGTCGGTGATCATCTTCGCCCTGACGTCCAGGGCGCCGCGGAAAATGGCGGGGAAGACACACACACGCCGTGGGACATTAAACAAAACCAACCGGGATTAACGATAAATAGAGATATTCAGGATAGTTATTGAGCACGCTCCGGCTTCTGGGTTGAGCATATGGTTGAGGTAAAGGAACTGCTGAGTCGCCTGCTGGACGAAAATAAGCTGAGTTACTGCCAAGACTGCGGCAGCTGCACCGGGAGCTGCCCCATGGCGAAGGCGCTGCCGGGGAAGTACAACCCGAGGAGACTCCTCCAGAGGGTCTCCCATGACCTGCCAGATCTGTTGAGGAGCGAGGAGCTGTGGCTCTGCGCGTGGTGCTACAGATGCACCGAGAGGTGCCCCCAGGGCATCCAGCCCACCGAGATATTCCTCCTGACGAGGAACCTCGCGTCAGAGGAGGGGAGAATACCCAAGAACCCGAAGGCCATCATCCGCGAGATAATGAGGTCGGGGCGATCCGTCTCGGTGCCCGACGGCTTCGACGAGTGGAGGGAGGGGTACGGGTTACCCCCGATAGGGATGACGATCTCTCCGAAGGCGATAGAGGAGCAGAGGAAGATATTCGGCGAGGAGCTCCTAAGGAGGCTAGATGCTTGACGGAGTACCTCCTGTATCCTGGATGCGTCGCATCTGTGAGGGAGCTCGGCTACGAGATGGCGATGAGGGCCGTCTTCAAGAGGCTCGACGTGAAACTGCGGCAGAGGGACGACTTCAATTGCTGCATGCCGGCCTGCCTCGTCCACAGCGTGGATTATAAGAGGGGGCTGGCACTGACAAGCAGGAACCTAGCCATAGCGGAGGAGGAAGATCTTCCACTAATGACCCTCTGCTCCAGCTGCTTCGGAAACCTTTCGAGGGCGAAGTACCTTCTCGACTCGAACCAAGATCTGAGGAGAGACGTGAACAAGCTCCTCGGGGAAGTGGGGAGGGAGTATCGGGGGAAGGCGAGGGTGGAGCACGTCGTTACGTCTATTTACAAGGACTACGGCCCGGACGGCGTCAGGGAGATGAGCGTGAAGCCCCTCAGCGGGGTGAGGGCGGCGCCCTTCTACGGGTGCCACCTATTTCTACCACAGAGGTACTCCGGCTTCGACGACGCCGAGTTCCCGCAGAAGCTCGACAGGTTGATAGAGGCGACTGGCGCCGAGAGCGTCGATTACCACGAGAAAACCTCATGCTGCATAGGGTGTGGCTCCTTCTTCGGGGATGTCTCGGAAGAGGCGGGGCTCAAGTTGGCTGAGATCATCCTCGACGATGTGAAGGCCTCCGGCGCGGATGCCATCGTGGCGACTTGCCCGTTCTGCATGATGCAGCTAGAGGTCGGGCAGATCAAGCTGAGGGAGGCGAAGGGGAAGGAGTACGGGATACCAGTCATTCACTACGTCGACGCCTTCGGCCTATCGCTTGGGGTGGAGCCGAGTGAGCTGGGACTCGATCTGAGGAGGATCAGCGTCTCCCCGCTGCTTCAGAAGCTGGGCCGAGACTAGTTAGTCGGAGAAAAGGTTGGGTAAAAACCCCGCCGATTGTTGAGTTTAGAGGGTTACTTTGGCTCCGGGGGCGGGGAGGCGATGAATCCCTGCGCCATGAGGAGCTTTACTATCTTCTGCGTCCTCTCGATTATGGCGGCTGCCCCGTCGTGTATCTCCTTCCGCGCCATCTTTTTCCGGGCGAGGCCCTGCTCTATGCACTTCATGGCGACCTCCGTGGCCTGGAGGGGGTAGATCTCCCACTCGTCCATGCTTGGAAGGATGTAGGTATCGCTGAGTCCCTTGTCCTCGGCGTACTTGGCGAGGGCCTTCGCGCTGGCGATGCACATCTCGTCCGTGATGGTCTTGGCGCGTACGTCGAGGGCGCCGCGGAATATGGCGGGGAAGACGAGGCTGTTGTTGACCTGGTTGGGGAAGTCGCTGCGCCCCGTGGCGACTACCTTGGCTCCGGCCTCCTTGGCGTCCCACGGCCAGATCTCGGGGATGGGGTTGGCGCAGGCGAAGACTATGGAGTTCGACGCCATGCCCTGGATGTCGGTCTTCTTTATGACGTCCGGGCCGGGTCTGCTGGCGGCGATGACCATGTCTGCGCCCTCAAGCGCCTCCTTGATGCCGCCCTCGACGCCGTCAGGGTTTGTCTCCTTGGCGATCTCCCACTTGTAGCTGCCCTCCAGATCCTTCCGCATGTGGCTGAGGATGCCCGTGGAGTCGGTCATGAGGATGTTCTTGGGGTTTACGCCCGCGGATTTGAGGACGTAGTAGGTGCGCGTGTTCGCGGCGCCGACGCCGACTATGCTTATCTTCGCCTCGTTGAGTTTCTTGCCGACCAGCTTCAGGGCGTTGAATGTAGCGGCGAGTATGACGGCGGCGGTGCCCTGCTGGTCGTCATGCCAGACGGGGATCGGCATCTCCTTCCTTAGCCTTTCGAGGATGTAGAAGCACTTGGGGCTGCTGAAGTCCTCGAGGTTGATGCCGCCGAATGTGGGCTCGATCCACTTGACTGCCTGTATGATCTCCTCGGGGTCCTTCGTGGCGAGGCAGATGGGGAAGGCGTCGACTCCGCCTAGGTACTTGAATATGAGGGCCTTGCCCTCCATAACGGGCAAGCCGGCCTGACCGCCGATGTCGCCGAGGCCGAGGACGCGGGTGCCGTCGCTGACGACGCCGACGTAGTTCCACTTGCTCGTCCCCTCGAAGGCGAGCTCCTTGTCCTTCTCTATGTCCTTGCAGACCTGGGCGACGCCGGGGGTGTACCAGATGCTGAAGTCCTGGAGTGTGCGGATGGCGCACTTGGGCATGACCTCGACCTTGCCGTGGTAGAAGGCGTGGTACGGGGGCGCGATCTTGCTCCACTTCTGGGCTTCCTTGAGAAGCTCTTCCTTTGTCACTGGCATGGGGAATAAGGCGTGGGTAGTGGGGATAACGTTTACGGGGGGCATGTATGCGTGGCTTATGATAAGGCGAAAAAAAATTTCCGCGTCTACGCGGCGTACTCGGTCGGGTCCCGCACGCCCGCCTCCCTGAAGGCCCTCTTGCGGTTCCTGCAGGACTCGCAGACGCCGCAGTGGCGGGGGCCGTTGAGGTAGCAGGACCACGTCTCGTCGAGGGGGACGCCGAGCCTGACGGCCTCCCTGATCACGCCCGACTTGGGGATGTCGCTAAAGGGCGAGGAGATGCTTATGGGTAGCCCTGTGCCTAGCCTCGCGGCCTCCTGGAAGGCCTGATAGAACTCTCGCCTGCAGTCGGGGTAGAAGGGCTCGTCGCTGGCGTGGGCGCCGTATAGTATTGTGTCCGCCCCGATGCCGGCGGCGTAGGCCACCGCCACGGATAGGAACACGCCGTTCCTGAAGGGGACGATTATCTCGTCCGTGAACTCGTCGGTTACTGGCATACCCTCGTCGACGAGGCTCGTGACCCCCCGGTAGACCTCGTTGAGGTTCCTGAGGTCGACGAGCTTGAACTCGGCGCCGAGCCTCTTGGCTATCTCGGAGGCCCTCTCGATCTCGACCTGGGCCTTCTGGCCATAGTTGAAGGTGATGGCGTGGATATCGAAGCCCTGCTCTTTGGCCCAGTAGGCGGCCGTGACGGAGTCGGGTCCCCCGCTGAGGACGACGAGGCAGCGCCTCACTGCCACCACCTGAACCTCCGGTCTAGGGCCGTGAAGGCGAGGGAGCCGACTATGTTCACGAGTTGCTCGCTGACGAAGAGGCCGGGCAGCGAGACGGCGATGGGCAGGGCGAAGAGCTGTTGGAGCATCCACGCGACGGCGACGGGTATTATGGCGCCGATGACGGCGCCGCAGACCCAGTAGCCCCCGCCGAGCCGCTTCGCGGCCTCGTAGCCTATGAGGCCAGCGGCGAGGCTAGCGGCTGGCATGAATAGGAGCTCGTAGATGCCCGCGTAGGGGCTGACGACGTTTCCGACGACGACGCCGAGGGCGTACGCCACGGCGAGCACCCGCGTTCGGGCGATGCCTGGTCTTATGACTCCCGCGACCCTGAGCTGTATGGGGCCGAAGGAGATGGGTGAGAACGCGACGACGAGCGCCGCGTAGAGGGCGGCGAACACCGCCACCATGGATAACTCTCTCGTGCTGTATTTCATTTCTTTTGCCTCCCTTCACCGGGATTTCTAAGGCGGAGTCGGGTGGGAGGCCCCACTCACCCGCCAAGCCCAGACAGGGAACGGGCGGCTTATAACCGTTTTCGAGGCTGCGGGGCGCCTAAAAGGCGGTGGATACTCAGGCGAGCGGCCTTCTCTCGATCTCCTTCACGACGTCGAAGTCCTCGTCATCGGTTATCACGGTTCTGAGGCTCCTGTTCACGGCCGATGCGATGTGGATGGAGTCGCGGGGCTTCAGCCGGTACCTGTCGGCGAGGGCCTGGGCTGTGCTTATAGTCCTCTTGTCAACGTCTATGAACTCTAGGTTGGGGAAGCCGAGGAGTTTCCTGCCCTGGTTGACCCCGTCGTCGCGGCTCAGGACCCTGCTGACGACCCAGACGACCTCGTCCCACGTGAGGGTTGAGGTGTAGGCCTTGATCTCACCGCCCACGATCTTCTCCAGTATCTCCCTGGCGTTTTTCGCCTTCTCCACGGTCCGGGGGTCGTATATCACGGGGTAGATGAACACGTTTGAGTCAACGTACGCCAATTCGCTCGTTGTCCTCCTCTAGGATGATCTTCTTGACGTCGAGTGGCTTCTTGAGTTTGGGTGAGCGGGTCTGGGTGTAGTATTCGGTGTAGCTGCCCTCGATCTTTGGGCGGGTGATGACGATTTCGTCATCTTTTAGTTCGATGTTCACCTCGACGCCGGGCCGTAGGCCGAGGGCCTCCCTCATGGTGTTGGGGATCAGGACCTGCCCCTTCGGGCCGATCTTCTTCGTGGACATGGGTGAATCAATAATGGGAATGTAGAACTTTACATTTATACTTTCCTACTTTAGAGTATTACTTTTTATCAATAATTTGTATGTGTTTAGCTCATGAAATTGGTTCTCTCATATTTGGCGCTCTTTCAGTGAAATAAGCTTGAATCCTGGAGCTTTCCCTATTCTCATTGAACATGTAATCCGAGCCAAAAAGGGTCTCCTTTTCACGTTTTAAGCCTGTTTCTAAGTTATTGATAAACACGAGCTAAATACATACCATTGAGGTTTATCGGAGGCCCCGACCCTCTGATTCTTAGTGGGAGAAAAGAAGACCGGTTCCCTCGAACTACTGTTCGAGAGCCTGAACTCACTATGGGCTAGTAATATCTCCCGCAAACCCCCTTTTTTTCTAAAATGAGGAAGAAAAGACCTGGGATAAAAAAAGCGATAGTTTTGCTTCAGCTACTCTTATCCACATCTTCAGGTACCTCCCCACTCCACCAACCTGAGTTCGATTTAAATATGATGCTGGCGAGGAAGATGCTTCATGACCCTATTCATCGATGCCCAACAACTAGCATCCAACGCCAAAGTCAACACCATACTAACAGATAGCCTGCAGCTTGACGAACTAATCGGGGGAGTAAAAGCCCAGATCCTCTACCTCTTCTACGGCGAAGACGACCTCATCGAGACCCTCTTCAGGCACCTGCTGGCAAACAGTCTCAAACCAACCGAAGAAAACCCGGAGCCCGAGGCGGTCTACATAATCTGCGGCAACTACCGGATGGAGCACATCGTCGTCGACACCGAGCCCCTCACCCGCCTCCTTGAGTCCTCGGGCCAGGGGCTGGAGGACGCCCTCAGGCGGGTCCACGTCCTCGTCGCCTCCTCCGCCGACCAGCAGGCGAACCTCACCGCGGAGCTTGAGCGCCTCGTCTCGATGAGCCGGAGTATCCGCCTAGTTCTGGTGAAGGGCATCTACAAGCTCAGCAGGGACGACGCGAGGAAGAGGAACAGAGGACGGGTCGCCGAGGAGGTTCAGCGTTCAATCGCTGGGATGAAGCGCATCTGCGCCTCCTCGGGGGTATCACTAGTTGGGTCGGCGAGGGAGGTGAGCGGGAAGCGAATGCCGGTGCCTGAGGCTAGCAGCTACCTCGACCACCTCGCCGGTATCATAGTCTACCTCAGGCGCCGTGAGAGAGGCGGGAGGTTCAACAGAGCCTACGTCCTGAAGTCGCCCCTCACGGCGCAGAGATCGGTCGAATACTGTTATGGGGATGAAAAGTATTTGGGTAGAACAACTCCGCCGATAAGGATGTCCTTCGAGGGCCTCCTCTCCAGGCTGAGGAGCGAGTACAGGGACGCCCTCGTCAAGCAGGGTAGGCGAGATGCCTTCGACCGCCTAGTAGAGGCTTGGTCCGCCGAGCTCGGCGCCATCAGCTACGCCGAGTCCCTCTCTCTCATGGACCTGATCCTCCTGACCGGGCTGGTCGACGACCGCCGCGTATCCGATGAGCTCGGCAGCCGCCTAACAGAGTTCGAGAGGCGCCTGTCTCAGCTGGAGCAGAAGTGAGAGGGTTGATGGGACAATGCCTCGAAGAGGTTGGCTGCTCGACCCCTACATTCGGGGGAAGGACGCCCACCTCTGGATCAAGACCGTCGAGGGCGAGGCCCTCCACCTGACCGAGAGGCACCGGCCCCACTTCGTGGCCGAGCCGGGGCCGGGCTTCGACGTCGACGACCTATGCTACCTCCTCGAGGAGCACAAGCTGGTCCACTCCGCCAGGCCCGTCGAGAGGTACCCGACGCTCCGGAAGGAGCGCCTGGAACGCGTCGCCGAGGCAAGGGTCGACTCCGCCTCCTGCCTCGACAAGGTGGTTGAGTACGCGAGAAGCCTGAGGGAGGTCAGGGAGGTCTACGACGTCGGGCTGTCCCCAATCCAGTGGTACCTGATCGAGAAGGGCGTGGCCCCGACGAGCCTCTGCGAGTTCGAGGCGGAGGGTGGTATCCTAAAGGGCATTAAGGCCCTGGACGACGGGGGCCTTATAGAGCCGCCGCCCTTCAAGACCCTGCTGATAAGACTCCCCGACGCAGGCGCGATCGGCTCCGTAGACGTATATGAGGCAGACGAGAAACTCTATAGGAGCCTGAGGGGAGACGAGGAAAAGGTACTTGGGGAGCTGAAGAACCTCCTCCGGGAAGAGGACCCGGATGTCGTCGTGGTCGACGACACCCAGACCCTCCGGTGGGTGGCCAGCAGGGCCTCCCAGCACTCGATAGACCTCGGCTTCGGCAGGGAGGGGGAGCTGATCCATGGACGGATAGTCCTCGGCTACCACAGCTGGAGCGACATGGGGCTGGCGGGGCTCGCGGAGCGCTCCCTCTTCACCCTCGCCCCCATGGGAGTGAGCAGCGACTGGGAGGCTGGGAAGACCATCGATAGCCGCCAGTGCCTCGAGGCCTACAGGCAGCGGATCCTCGTACCCGAGATGAAGGGCGGATACGTCTCCTCCATGAACGCCTGGGAGATGGTCAAACGCGACCGGGGAGGGATGCTCTTCACCCCCCAGGTCGGCCTCCACGAGAACGTGGGTTGCATCGACTTCGAGTCCATGTTCCCCAGCATCATCAGCAGGCGGAACGTGAGCTACGAGACCGTCACTGAGGACGGCGTCGACCTGAGCCGCCCAGGCTTCATGGGCTGCTTCACGGCCCCGACCCTGGAGAGGCGGCTCAGGTTCAAGCACATGCGGAAACAGTTCCAAGAAGGCAGCCGGGAGTGGACCTGGTGCGAGGAGAGGCAGGCGAGCCTGAAGCTGATGCTCGTGGTCATCTACGGGTACAGCGGCTGCTACGCGAACAGGTTCGCCAACGTCCAGGTCTTCCAGGAGATCAACCGCCAGGCCAGGCAGGCATTGGTGAAGGCACTGAACATCGCGCTGGGCAAGGGTTACGAGGTCGTCTATGGGAACACCGACGCCCTCTACACGAAGAGGGCGGACGCCACGGAGGCCGACTATGAGGAGCTCGCCGCCGAGATCGCGGAGGCCACGGGGCTCCCCATCAAGCTCGACAAGCACTTCAGGTTCCTCGTCCTCCTCGGTAAGGTCACTGACCCGCTCCAGGGCGCGTCGAATAGGTACTACGGGAAGCTCACCGACGGTAGCCTCTTCTACCGGGGAATAGAGCTCCGGAGGCACGACACGCCGGTATACCTGAAGCGGCTCCAGGAGAGGGTGATGGCGACCCTCTTCGACGCCGAAGACGCCGAGGAGGTCCTCCGGAGCGGGCTCCCCAGGGCCCTCGCAATCGCCAACAGGGCATTCGAGGAGGTCCGAAGGGGGCGGGTCGAGGCGAGGGAGCTGGTGATCTCTAAGAGGCTGAGTCGGGAGCTCTCCCTGTATCGAAGTCTCCAGGCGCACGTCGTCGCCGCCCTCCTCGGCGCAGAGGAGGAGGGAAACTCCCGTTATGTCTTTGTGAATTCGGAGAGCAGCAACCCGTTCCTTCGCGTGAAGCCTTCCTTCATGGTCGGGGAGGCTGGTGACAGGTACGACCGGAAGAAGTACGTGGTGCTGACGAAGAGGGCCGTGATGAGCCTACTCAGCCCCTTCGTGGACGAGGAGGGCCTGACGGCGCGGCGCATCAGGGCCACCAACCTGGAGGACTTTATCCGGGTCTGAATGTCTCAAACTCTTCTGTCATTTGCCTCTCGTAGCCTCTGACAGAAAACTACGTGTCAGGGCTCGACGTCGTGGTCGCCCTCCTCCTGTGCTCGCGCCTGACCCTCGCCTCGAAGGGGCAGCTGTGACAGGCGTAGATATCGTGAGGGGGATTTTTACCTTTAATTTCAGCCAATTAGTCTGTCCCAATGGTAACGAGGTTTAAAACCGATGTGTATAATGCGTGAGGAGAGACCCCCACCATAACTGGTAATTATTCAGGAATTTAGGAACAAGGCCCTTAATCACAGCCGAGGAATCACTTCCTCGAATCCATGAGGAAGATGGGCGTCCTCAAGGGCATCGAGAAGACGGGGAAGGGAGGACACCGCTGGATCTACAGCCCAGCCATGGGACGAGGCCGAGTTCAAGCAGTACATCGCTAGGACCATCCTGGAGAGCCTGATGAGAGAGTTCCCCGAGGAGACAAGACATGCAGTGAAGAAGCTCGGATCATGGGTTGCTTCAGGAACGGTAGGGGCACCCTGGATCTACGAGACGGTCATGGCGCTGCTGGCCACCTGGAAACAGCGGGGACTCAACCCCTCTAAGGCGATGGCGGAAAGCATAAGCGCGCATGGACAAAAAGCTAAATACAATTCAATTTATTACTGAAGTTTTGCGTTTTTAGATTTTCAGCATACGATAGATGGTTTCAGGCTTCGTTTGATGCCTAAACTTCAGGTATATCCAATCCACAAGCCTCCTGAAGCACTGACACTTCACCCACCGGCAGACACCACCCAACGT
>JAUYEB010000223.1 GCA_030691555.1 Candidatus Bathyarchaeota archaeon | reverse complement strand
GGAGGTCTCGAAGACGGCCACCTCCTTGGGCGGGGCGAAGAACTGGGTCCAGACGACGATGCTGGACAATCCCAAGACGACGATGATCAGGATGGAGACGATCGCCTTGCGGCTGAGCTTCATGAATCAGCAAGACGCCTTCGAGAATCTAAAAGGTTTCTTCCCGCCGCCGGGCTAGGCGATGATGCCCAGCATGTCGGCCTTCGTCACTATGCCGACTATCGTCCCCTTCCTCTGGACGAGGACGGCGGAGTAGAACTTGAGGAGGTTTGTGAGGAGGGAGACGGGGGCGTCCTCGCCCACCTGTGGGAAGGGCTCCTCCATGATCTCGGAGACGAGCCTCGCCTGGGACTCGTTCTTCTTAGACGCGAGCATGTGATCGAGGAGGGTTCCCTCGTTTATGCTCCCCACCGAGCGCTCGCCGTCCATCACGGGAAGCTGGCTGAAGCCGTTCTTCCGCATGACGTCGACGGCGTCGGTTATCGGGGTGCCCTTCTGTATCCCCACGACGGCGCGGTTCATTATCTCGCCAGCCGAGACCTGCTTCTCCTGCTCGAGCCTGTCGAGCGCCTCGAAGAGGGCCTTGACCTTGACGTAGCTGGGCTCGATGTTTCCGGCCTCAAGCTTGGCGATGTAGCTCTGGCTCACCCCCGCGAGCTCGGCGAGCTGGCTCTGTGTGAGGCCGAGCTTCCGCCTCCTCTCCGGGATGATCTCAAGTGCGGGCAGCATTGGAGGATATGGGTGAAGAGTGGGAATATATTCTTTACGGGATACTAAATGGTTATCTTTATTCAGAAGAGGGATTTTCGAGGACCATGGTTCCGCCAAGTCGTCAGCTAGATTTTAACAGGAGCCCCAATCGCCGAGCATCCGTCATCCTCCGCCGCCGACTGACACAGAAAAAAGCCCCAAACCGGGAAATCGGCTAGATTAACCGGAATCGCGACGGCGGCGGAGCCCCCCCTCCCCCCACCACGTATGCAGAGAGAAGAAAAGAATACATCCATGACAACCGCCCTAAGAAAACTTAACCCCCTGACCCGAAACACAAACACATTAACCACTCCCAACAAACCACCGACCAACTCACAGAAACCCACACTATATTCATATAGGAATATCCGTAGTCAATAATCCCTATATATGGGAATATCCTTCCATAGGCATCCACGCGTCGGAGGAAAACAAAACTCATAGACATCAAGGAGTGGGGCACCTTCACAGAGATTGGTGCCGGGCACGGATTCCACAAGGATGGGCGGTTCTACTCGATCCTTGAGACGAAGAAGGGGGCATACCGGGGCAACCACACGCACCCGGTAAATCAATACACCCTGCTCATATCGGGTAAGGGCAAGTACGTCCGGTACGACGACTCGATAACCGAGATACCCCTCGTCAGGGGGGAGATCGTCAGCGTCGAGGCGGGCGTCCCGCACGTCATGGTCCCCGAGGAGGACTGCCTCACCTTCGAGTGGTGGGACGGCGACTTCGTCGACAACGCATGCGTGCCGGTCTTCGGCGTATACGTCGACAGCCGGATAGGGCCGGATAAGCTCAGGAAAAGGTGATAGCCACTCTTCGAGAAGCGTTACCCCCTGACCTACGAGCTCCTCCCCCCGAGGGGATGCGAGGCCAACGGCTTCGAGGCCGTCGAGCCATTCGCGGACAAGCTGGACGCCGTCACGGTCACGGACAACCCGATGGCGACCCTACGCGCCAGCAGCATCGCATACGGCTCCAAGGCCAGGGAGAGGCTCCACATCGACGTCATCCCCAACCTGAGCTGCAGGGACAGGAACCTCCTCGCCCTCCAGAGCGATATAATCGGCGCCGACATCCTCGGCCACCACAGCCTCTTCATAATCACCGGAGACGCCCCCAGGGACAGGAGCGGCTTCAAACCCGTCTGGGAGGTAAACAGCATAGAGCTCTGCGGCGTGGTCAAGGGGCTCAACGGGGGCACGGCGCAGGTCAGGGGGGGCGGGCAGGCCATCCAGGGGAATACCAGCTTCACCGTAGGCGGGGCCCTCGTCTTCGACCGCCCAAACGAGCAGGACACCCTCAGGAAGAAGGTCGACGCAGGCTTCGACTACTTCATAAGCCAGATCAGCTTCGACGCCGAGCAGGCCACCGACTTCTTCTCCGAGGCCGAGGAGCGGGGGGACCGCGTGGACCGGCACGTCCAGATAGGGTTGGCACCCACGTCGACCCCTCGGCGGCTCCGCGCCGTCTCCCAGATGCCCGGCATAAAGATCAGGGACACCACCCTCGAGAAGCTCGAGGGCAACCCCGACTTCGTCGGGGGCGTCGTCAGCCACCTCGCGGAGGTCGCCGACGAGTTAAAGTCAAGCCTCTCAACCTACAGCATAGGCTTCCACCTCATGCCCATAGGCAGCGACGAGGCGACACACAGGCTAGTAGATGAACTGACATGATTGGATCGAGCGTATCGGGGAACCTACCCAGGACACAGGAACTGATAGCTAAGACCAGAGCCTACGACAGGGCGAAGCTCTCAGACGAGGAGCTTGAGGCCGCCTACGTCGAGGCTACGAAGCGGGTCATCGAGGGGCAGGCGAAGGCGGGGCTCAGCCACGTCAACGACGGCCTCCTCAAGTGGCAGGACCTCCTCCGCCCCTTCTCGCAGGGGCTCGGCGGCGTCGAGGTCGGCCCCATGACCCGGTGGTTCAACAACAACACCTTCTACAAGGTCCCCCTCGTCAAGGGACCAATCACATACAAGGGACCGGTGACGGAGGGGCTCGGCTACAGGAGGCTCCTACCCAAGGGGGCGACGCTGAAGGCGGTCCTTCCGGCGCCCTACACGTTCGCCGTCCTCGCCACGGACTGCCACTACGGCGACGCCTCCAAGCTCCAAGCCGCCTACGCCGAGGCACTCAACCAGGAGGCGAGGCACCTAGAGAAGCTCGGCTACGGCTACATCCAACTCAGCGACCCGGCCCTCGTCTACGTGACGACCAAGCCCACCAAGAAGGAGCTGAAGGCTTATGGGAAGGTCCTCGAGGTCGCGACTTCGGGGCTGAAGGCGAAGACGTGCCTACAGACCTTCTTCGGGGACGCCGGCGACATCCTCCCCGAGGCACTCGCGTACCCGGTGTCGGACCTCGGAGTCGACCTCTACGAGACGGCGCCCGAGACCCTCAAGGGGCTCAAGCTCAAGGGTGGGTTATCGCTCGGCCTGATCGACGCCCGCAACTCGACGATAGAGGACGCTGGCGAGATCACAACTGCTGCTAAGCAGATACTCAAGACCGTGAACCCAAAGGACCTGTACGTTTCAACGAACTGCGACGCAGACTTCCTGACCTGGGAGAAGGCAGAGGAGAAGATCGGGGTCCTGGTTCGTGTGGCGGAGAACCTCAGGGGGGGCGCATGATGGCGAAGCTCTTCGAGACCTACGAGATCGGCAGCCTCGCCAAGCACAGCTGGAGGCTCAAGGGCTTCAGCGGCGCCAAGCTCACCGAGGCGGACATCGCCGAGGCGGAGACGTGGGGGAAGAGGCTCGGAATCGACTGCAAGCCCCTCATAAAGCTCCTCAAGGGGGACGCCCCCGACAAGAGGCAGCAGGTCGTCAACTGGAGCGCCCTATACGCCGTCAAGATGTTCGAGAGGCTCGGCCTCGACTACGTCTACACCGGCGAGCAGTGGAGGGAGGAGATGTATGCCCACGTCGCCAAGAACGTCGAGGGCTTCGAGTTCACGGGCTGGATAAAGAGCTTCGACTACCGCTACTACAGGAAGGCCGCGGTGGTGGGCGAGGTCAAGTACCGCGACCCCTTCTACATCGACGAGTTCGAGTACATCAAGCCCCACGCCGAGGCGGAGCTAAAGGTCCCCATCACCGGCCCCTACACGATGACGGATTGGAGCTTCAACGAACATTACTGGCGCAAGCTGGGGAAGGTCAAGAGCCTGAAGGAGAGGAAGAGCCGAGCTAGGAGGGAGCTCATGCTCGACGTCGTCGACAACGCGCTCCGCCCCGAGTTCGAGAAGCTCATCGCCGCCGGGACGAAGTGGATACAGATAGATGAGCCCGCCCTAACGACCCAGCCCACCGCCGAGGAGATGAGCCTCTTCGTCGAGGCGTGGAACAGGCTCGTGGCTGGGCTGGACTGCAGGTTCAGCCTCCACAACTGCTACAGCGACTACGGGCTGCTAGCCCGATACGCGCCCGACCTGAAGAAGTGTGACCAGCTCAGCCTCGAGTTCGCCAACAGGGACACGAAGGCGCCCGGCAGGAAGAGGCCCGCCTACGACCTCATAAAGAGCTTCGAGGAGCACGGCTACGAGGGCGCATACGCCCCCGGATTCGTCCACGTCCACACCGACCAGATCGCCTCACCCGAGGTAGTCAGGGACCGCATACTCTGCGTCGCCGACATCGCCGGCCCCGAGAGGGTCTACGTCGCCCCCGACTGCGGCCTCAGGACCCGGACGTGGGAGGTCGCCTACGCTAAGCTTGAGAACCTCGTCAGGGGGGCGGATCTGGCCCGAAAAGAAGCATCCTAGCCTTTTTTCCTTCCCTCGACCTTCTCAAGAGCGGCAGCTACGATCAGCGGGAAGATGCTAGTCACTTCCCCGAATATCGTGGCGGTCATATCCATCTGCTCCCCCTTGAGCTTCCCCCAGCTTATCGACTCCTTTAGCGGCGCACCGCTTAGGCTGCCGTCCTCTACGCGCGCCGACCCGATCTGGATCGCGGCGTCGAGCCCCTCCCTTAGTGTGTGGAGGTACTGGGTGTGGTGCTTCGGCGTCCCGCCTCCCAGGATGATGGCCCCCGACTTCTTCGCCTCGTATACCATGTCGGTGAACCTGTCGAAGTCCCTGAGGGGGTTTATGACGAGCTTCTTCTGCTTCGAGTACATGTAGAGGGGGATGCCGAGCATGCAGTCGAGGAAGCCGGGGCTGAAGATGGGGACGTCCCTCTTCGCCGCGTTGTAGAGGATCGAGTCCTTGTCGGTTAGCCTGAGCCCGATCTCCTTCAGAAGCCCGTTGAAGGGGATGCCGTCCCGCGTCTCCTCCGGGATGTCGTCGAGAATCTTGTAGACGTACTTCTCGAGGTCCTCGAAGACCTTGCCCTCGAAGTAGATGTCGTAGGCGCGGTTGATGCCCTTCTCGTAGAGCTCCTCGTCGTCGGCGTCGACCTTCCCGATGTAGTGGTGCGCCCCCATGGCCTCGATGAGGTCGCCCACCATGTTGGCGCCGTTCGTGACGACTGCGTCGATGTAGCCGTCCCTGATGAGGTCAGAGAATACTACCCTGAGGCCGCCGTGGCAGAGGGGGCCAGATAGGGTGATGAAGGTCGTGTACTCAGGATTGGAGAACATCTCGGCGACTATCTCGGCGGCCTTCCCGACCCTCCCCGCCTGCATGACGCCGGTCTTACGCATCTCGTCGGCGAGCTCGCCGACGGTCATCCCGGCCCTGAGGCGCATCTGGTGGACGCGCTTCAACCGGGTGCTCAACTCTTGACGCGGTTGATCTTGTACCGGCCCATGATGATCCAGTACTCGACCTCTTTGCCCGCCGCGATCTTGGAGGCGATGTCCTCGTCCGTCGGCGTGGCGATGTCTATGGTCTCGTAGGTCTCGAGGTCCATGAGCTGCACGCCCTGGCCCGGGGTTATGGAGACTATCTGGCCGCCCCTCTTGTCGACGAGGGGGACCTGACAGCCTGCGTCCGCCTGGGCGAGGTACGTCTTCTTCTTGCCGTCGAAGAGGCTGATGCCGCTGGCGCGGATCTTGGCGCTCCCGTGCTTGCCGGGTTTGCTCTTCTCGATGTCGACTATCTGGCAGGGCTCGTTGTCGATGAGCGCGTAGCTGCCGACCCTGAGGTCGCCCGCCCTCGAGTTCTTGTATGCCATAGGTACACCTGTTGGTTCAGTTTCAAGGGCCCAAACAGTATTAAAGATTGTGCAGAAACCCGTCTCTTCGACGCCCGATACATCTTTTATTTCCATCTGACAGATGATTGTGTGTATGGTAGGCAACCCGCCGCGCCCAACGGCGATATCCAACCTCGCCCTGACCTACAGGTGCAACAGCAGGTGCTCCACGTGCGGCATCTGGAGGATGGGCGAGCCACAGAGGCGAGAGCTCACGGCGGGGGAGCTCCACGGGTTCTTCGGAGAGAATCGTGGGCTCCTCTCGGGCGTCGAGACGATCCAACTCACGGGCGGTGAACCATTCCTACGGGAGGACATAGCGGAGGTGGCCGAGGCGATATGGAGCCACATCCCGAGGACCTTCGTCTGGATCGCCACGAACGGCTCACTCCCCGACACCATCCGTGGCAGGGCCGAGGAGATGCTGGAGACGACCCCCACCGGAGGACTAGGCATAACTATTTCGCTGGATGGCCTCGGCGAGACGCACGACGCCCAGAGGGGGGTGCCCGGCAGCTACGCCCTCGCCGTCGAGACCCTGACGGGGCTCTCCCGACTCAGGGAGGAACACCCTCGACTGGGGCTGTCGGCGGGCATGACGATAACGCCGCGGAACCAGGGTGAGATCGTACCAGTCATGAGGGTCGCCGAGGAGCTTGGCGCCGACTTCACGGTGAGGCCGGCCAACGTCAGCGAGGCCTACTACAGGAACGCGCCAGCGGATGGTGAGTGGGACACGATCCGTCTCGCCGACTCCCTAAGGGCGGTCGCGGCGCACCACGTGAGGCGGAGGGGACTCCCGCGGGCGACGCCCGCGATCAGGTTCCTGCGCGGGATAATGGACTACATCGCATCACCGAGGAGGATGTTGTCCTGCTCGGCGGGCTCATCATCATTCTTCCTGGACCCATGCGGGTACGTCTACCCCTGCCTGTTCATCGGCCGCGCCCTCGGGAACATCCGAGACTCACCCTTCGCGGACATCTGGGCATCCGAGGCCGCAGAGGCCGCCAGGCTGAAAGTCGAAGCGGGCACATGCCCGGGTTGTTGGGTCGAGTGCGAGACTATGAGGGAGATAGTGCGCGATAAAACCGGACTCCTGAGGACCAGCCTAGCTGCGGCCATCTCGGGGAGTACGATGGGGATCGGCGTCAGCCGGTCCTCTTGATAACGTGGTAGCCGAACTGGGACTTCACAGGCTCGGAGACCTCCCCCTGCTTTAGGGCGAAGGCCGCCTGCTCGAACTCCCTCACCATCTGTCCCCTGCCGAACTGGCCGAGGTCGCCGCCCCTCTTCCCCGAGGGGCATGTGCTGTACTTCCTGGCGAGCTCCCTGAAGTCGCCCCCGGCCTTCAACTCCTCCAAGACCTTGAGGGCCTGTGACTGCTTCTCGACTAGGATGTGGGACGCCCTGATCTTCGTGGGCATGATTATCCCGATCTGCTCCGGCCCGGGGGTTGATAAGGGTTGGGCGGCCGGCTAGTACTCGACCTTGTAGACGAGGACCCAGCCGAACCCGGAGTGGTAGACGGGCTTGAAGTTGGTCTCTATGCCCTTGATCCCGTACATGAGTCCGGCGATGGTTGAGTTGAGGAAGGCCTTCGTGTACTGCGTCTGCCCCGTCTGGGGGTCCTGAGTGATGAACTTGGTCATGTTGTAGCCGGCGATGCTCGCCATGGCGGGCCACTTGACGTTGTCGCCGTAGGGCCACTCCTCGGTCGGTTTGGTGGGGTTGAATGTGACGAAGACGACTACGTAGTCGACGTTGTACTGCTTCATGAGGCGGAGTGACTCGTTCTTGGGCTCGAGCATCATGCGCGCGATGTTGACTATCTGTGTGGCGTTCCTCGTGGAGCCGTCGGCGAGGGTCGTGCGGTTGGCGACGGACTCGATCCAGTAGCCGTAGTCCCACCACGAGCAGATTATGGAATCCTCCGTCGTGTTGGCCTCGAGCCAGTTTAGTGCGTCTATCCAGTCGTGTGAGTACTTCCCGTCGAAGACGGCGGGGACGCCGCTCGAGGCGAGGGGGCCCGGGTAGCCGGCGACGGTCGAGGCGTTCATGGTGTGTGGGATGAACGATGCGAGTACGAGAACGATGAAGATGGCCCCGACGCCGCGGCTCAT
>JAUYEB010000190.1 GCA_030691555.1 Candidatus Bathyarchaeota archaeon | reverse complement strand
CTCCACGAGGGTGGGCACGCCGTCTACGACAGGAACTACCCGCGGCAGTACATGTACCAGCCCATTGGGGACAGGTGCAGCCACGGCATACACGAGAGCCAGAGCCGCTTCCTCGAGAACATGGTGGGCAGGAGCCCAGAGTTCCTCGCCTACATCCTCCCGCACCTGAAGAAGATCGCGGGGAAGCCCTTCCGGGGGTTGAAGACGCGCGACTTCGTCGCCGCCGTGAACCGCGTCGCCTCCACCGCCCTGAGGGGCCAGGCCGACGAGATCACCTACAGTCTACACATCATAATCCGCTTCGAGATGGAGAGGGACATCTTCGCGGGGAAGCTCACCGTGGACGACCTCCCCGCGGTCTGGAACAAGAAGTACAAGGAATACCTCGGGGTCGTGGTGAAGGACGACGCCGAGGGCGTTATGCAGGACACCCACTGGGCGGGCAACTCCTTCGGCTACTTCCCCAGCTACGCCATAGGCAACATCTACGACGGCATGTTCCTCAGGAAGATGAACCGCGACGTGCAGGGCTGGAGGAAGGAGCTTAGGAGAGGAAGCTGTAAACCCGTACTCGACTGGCTCGCCGAGAACGTCCAGAGCAAGGGCAACATGATGGACCCGCCCGACCTCATCAAGGACGTCTGCGGGACGAAGATGACGGTGAAGCCCTTCCTGAGCTACCTCGATAGGAAGTTCGGGAGGATATACGGCTTCTAGCCCCGCTTCCACTTCTTCCCGGCCTCGGTCTCCCTCCGGGTTATTTCTTCGATGTCTGAGGTACCATACTTCGCCTTTAGTTCGGCGCCGCTGAGGGTTTCGAGTTCGAGCCTCCGCCACGCTGTGTGGCCCACTATCTCGTTGAACTCGGCCCAGCTCACGCCCATCGCGGCGATCTTGTCCAAGTCGTGGGTCGTCCTCAGCTCCTTCAGCGCCGCCTGCATCGCCTTGGCGGCGGGGTAGAGGCAGGTCATGGGGACGCTCAGGTACCTGACGCCGCGTGCCTCGAGGTCCTCGATCTTGAACGGTGGCGTCTTCCCGCCGGGGATTATGTTGAACGCGAGGGGCGCGGGTATTCGCTTCACGAGGGTCTCGACCTCCTCCAGGCTCTGTGGGGCCTCGACGTAGACGTAGTCGGCGCCCGCCTCCGCGTAGGAGGCCGCCCTCTCTACTGTCTCCGCAAAGCTCGTGATGGACCTCGCGTCGGTGCGCGCCCCTATCACCATGTCGGGGTCCTCGGCGTCCCGCGCCTTCACGGCGGCCCTGATCTTCCCCAGCATCTCGTCGCCGGGGATAATGCTCTTGCCCGCCATGTGGCCGCAGCGCTTCGGCCACTCCTGGTCCTCGATACGGACTCCCGCCGCGCCAACGCGTGCGAAGTTCTCGACGGTCCAGTAGACGTTCATGGCGTTGCCGTAGCCGGTGTCCACGTCGACGTCGACGGGAAGCTTCACGGCGTTGACTATGGTCCGGCTCCGCTCCAGCATCTCGGTGTATCCGACGAGGCCGATGTCCGGCTGCCCCACCAGGCTGGCGGCTATCCCGTATCCGGTGGTTCCGATGACCTCGAACCCCGCCTGCTCTATGAGAACGGCGGAGAGCGCGTCATACGCGCACGGCCGCATGAACAATTTGTCCCCCTCGAGGAGCTTCCTGAAGGCCTTGGCTCTCGATTTCATGGCTTCAAACCTGTTTCGACTCGGATATAAGCAGCCTCTCCGGAGCTATGGATTGTGAGCGTCCCCGAGCAGCTTCGCGCCCAGTACGGGAGGCAGCGCTACCGGCTTGTTGGCTCCCACAGCGCGGTGAAGACGTGCACCTGGGTCGGGAAGGCGCTCCGCACCGGGGGCAAGGAGCACTGCTACAAGCAGCGCTTCTACGGCGTCCCGACGCACCGCTGCCTGCAGATTACGCCGAGCCTCGGCCACTGCACCCAGAGCTGCGTCTTCTGCTGGCGCGCCACGCCGGAGACCCTCGGGGTCGGCTGGGAGCAGACCCAGCCCATCGAGGGCGGCGACGACCCCGACGCCATCGTCGAGGGCGCGATCGCGGCCCACCGGAGGCTCATCTACGGCTGGGGCGGCAACCCCAAGGTCTCGGAGCAGTTCCTGGAGGAGGCCCTTGACCCCGTCCACGCGGCAATAAGCCTGGAGGGGGAGCCCACCCTTTACGACCGCCTCGGCGACCTCGTGCAGAGTTTCAAGGCGCACGGCTTCCGCAGCGTCTTCATAGTCACCAACGGCACTAATCCGGACGTTCTCAGGAGCCTGGGCACGGAGCCGAGCCAGCTCTACGTCAGCCTCTGCGCCCCGGACGAGGCGACCTACGAGGCGACGTGCCGACCCATGGTCCCCGGCGCCTGGAAACGAGTGATGGAGACCCTCGACCTGCTCCACAGCTTCGGGTGCCCCACCGTGATACGCCAAACGCTCGTCCCGAAGCTCAACATGGCGAACATCGAGGGCTACGCCGGGCTCGTGAAGAGGGCGGAGCCGATGTACGTCGAGCCCAAGGGGGCCATGAGCGTGGGCTTCGCACGCCGCCGCTTCGCCTACGAGGAGATGGCCAGCCACGAGGACATACGCGCCTTCGGCGCCAGACTCGCCGAGGAGACCGGCTACTCCCTCATCGACGAGCAGTACGAGAGCAACATAGTCCTCCTCAGCCGACTGGCGAGGCCGATAAACCTCTACGCCTAAAGGTTTTAAACCGAGCCACACCACAGGGAGCCCAATGATAGTCAAGATAGGCGTAAAGACCCTCGCCGAGCAGCTCGTCGCGTACCACGCGCTCAAGCCGGGCGAGGGCGAGGCCGAGGCCTTCGCCAGGCTCAACGCCGAGGCCCACGAGAAGGGCGTCAGGGTCAGCGACCCAACGATGATAATCTACTACGACCCCAGGGACGCGAAGGGCTGCCGCAGGGAGGTCCTCGTACCCGTCGACCGGGAGGCCACGGGGCTGAAGACCAAGAAGCTCCCGCCCCTCAGGGCCGGCTTCGTCGTCTACTCGGGCGCCGCCAAACCAGTCGAGTACTACTACGAGGAGCTCAAGAAGCACCTAGACTCACGAGGACTCAAGCCCGCGGCGGGCAGCTTCTGCAGCATGGAGGCCGTCTACCAGCCCGACACGTATGGGCTGAGCTCGGGCAGCTTCATCGACGAGGACGCCCAGGAGAACTGGACGACCGAGATACTCGTGCCCATCGAGGGCTAAGCCTTTTAACGGCCCCATTTATTCTCTTCCCGGGCGACTGTAGTCTAGTGGTTAGGATTCTGGCCTTCCAAGCCAGTAACCCGGGTTCAAATCCCGGCGGTCGCACCAAAGTCTGTCCCAACCCGTTACATACACACCGTTAAACACCCTCGACCATCAGGTCTTCGGTGGATGAGGTGGGCAGATGAGCAGTCTAGAGAGACGCGTGGCGGTAAGGGGCATGCTCAGGGAGCCCACCATAATCGAGATATTCAGACACAGGCGAGCCGACGCCGAGTTCCTCGGCCTCCTGACCGAGACAGGTGAGGGTGAAGAGCACCCGTTCTACAGGTTCAAGTGTACCGTCCACGGTTACGTGGAGGGGTGGCA
>JAUYEB010000160.1 GCA_030691555.1 Candidatus Bathyarchaeota archaeon | reverse complement strand
GTGGGGCTGTATGTGTTGAAGCTGGAGGTCCGGCTGAGGGGCTCGTAGGGTGGGTCTAGGTAGACGAGGTCGCCCTCGTGCGCCGCGTCGAGGAGGTAGGAGAAGTCCTCGTTTCTGACCTCGACGCGCCTTAGCGCCTCGCTCGCGGCGTGTATGTCGTCCCTAGGGGCTATTGTTGGGTCGCGGTACGTCCCGAAGGGGACGTTGAACTCGCCGCGGCTGTTTACCCTGTAGAGGCCGTTGTACCCCGTCTTGTTCAGGTAGAGGAGGAGGGAGGCGTCCTCGACGGGTGATAGCCCCCCCGAGTTGAACCTATCCCTGAGGGAGTAGTAGATGTCCCTGTCGTAGTGGAGTTTCTCCGCCTCCTCTATCAGCTCCCCCGGGTGGTCCCTCACGACCCTGTAGAAGTTTATGAGGCGGGGGTTAACGTCGTTTACCGTCCCCCTGAGGGGCGCGACGCTGAAGAAGACCGCCCCCCCTCCTAGGAAGGGCTCGTGGTAGGCCCTACCCCGGTAGTCCGGGGGGAACGTGGAGAGGATCGCCTGGACCAGGCTCCGCTTCCCCCCCGCCCACTTGAGAACAGGGCCGCCCATCCCATGTCTATCCCCCCTCCATGGATTTAGATCTTTTACCCGCGGCGACCTAGAAAGGGTCTTAAAGACCCGTTTCGAAGGATCACGCATGAGACAGATTGTCGGAGACGCCATGCTGGCGGTTTTAGCGGCCGTCGCCCTCCTCGCCATGCTCTGGGGGTGGACATACTCGGTACCCGACCTAGTACGCGTGAGCTACGGGCTCCCCCTGAACTGGGGCGAGAACACCCTCGAGACGATAGCGGGCCCCGTCGACAGGTGGAGCGTCAACCTGACCTACCTTGCGATCGACCTCGTCTTCTGGTTCGCGGCGCTGATCGCCCTGGATCGCTACATATCGATACGCAGGTAGCTCGAAGGGCTTATCTCCCCTCCGCCCCAATTCGGGGTGTTGGGTGTGCCCATTGAACGCCTCTAAGGCCCTAATGGAGATGCTGAGGGGATACGGCGTCGGCGAGGTCTTCGGCCTCCCCGGCGAGACGACTCTCCCCTGGTACAAGGAGTGGTCAAGCTGCCCCGACGTCAAGCACGTGATGATGCGGGACGAGAGGAGCGCCGCCTTCGCCGCGGACGCCTTCGCCCGCTTCAGCTACAGGCCGGGCGTCTGCGAGGGGCCGAGCGTCGGCGCTACCCACATGATCCCCGGCGTCGCCGAGGCGTACAAGGCGTCGATCCCCATGCTCGTCTTCACGAGCGACATCCCCCTCCACTATGAGAAGCGGAACATGCTGACGGGCATCGACCAGACGGCGATGTTCGAGGGGATAACGAAGGAGAGCCTCACGGTCACCGACGCGTCGGAGCTACCCAACATCGTGAGGCGCGCCTTCCGGCTCGCCACCACGGGCAAGCCGGGCCCCGTCCACATAAGGTTCCCCATTGACCAGCAGGGCGCCGAGATAGAGGAGCCCCGCCTCTACGTCCAGGCGGACTTCAAGAACTGCCCCGGCCACCGCCCCGTCGCCGAGCTAGCCAAGATCAGCGAGGCCCTCAAGGTCCTCGGCTCCGCCCAGCGCCCCGTCATAGTCTGCGGCCAGGGCGTCCTGCTCAGCCAGGCGTGGGGGGAGGTCCAGGTCCTCGCCGAGCTCTTCGGCATCCCCGTGGGAACCACCATCAACGGGAAGGGCGCCTTCCCCGAGGGGCACCCCCTCAGCATCGGCGTAACCGGCGCCCGCGGTGGGACAACCTACAGCAACAAGGTGATCAACGAGGCCGACGTCATCCTCTACGTCGGCTGCAGCACAGACTCCGCCGGCACGGACGGCTGGAAGACGCCGAGCCTCGACACAAAGGCGAAGATCATCCACCTCGACGTGAGCGAGGCCGAGGTCGGCAACAGCTACCCGATAGAGGTCCCCCTCATCGGCGACGCCGCGGCGACGCTACGCGTCATGGTCGAGGTCGCCGAGAAGCAGGAGAAGAAGGTCAGGAAGCTCCCACGCATAAAGGCTATACAAAAGGAGAGGGAGGAGCACGACGCCTACGTCGCGGGCCTCGAAACCTCAAACGAGGTCCCCATCCACCCGCTGCGCTTCGTCAAGGAACTAAGCGACGCCCTGCCC
The DNA here is from genome assembly GCA_030691555.1 of Candidatus Bathyarchaeota archaeon. GTDB lineage: Archaea > Thermoproteota > Bathyarchaeia > TCS64 > TCS64 > UBA8941. The sequence continues at coordinate 1,704 of JAUYEB010000160.1, read as the reverse complement.
AAGGACTACGCGGTGGTCCACGACGTGGGAGTCGCCGCCATCTACATGGCCACATTCTTCAAACAGGCAGAGGCGGGGCGCAGGATGCTCTACAACTACGCGATGGGCAGCCTTGGGTACGCCATACCCGCCAGCATCGGCGCACGCTTCGCCAGACCCAACAGCACGATCGTCACCCTAGTCGGCGACGGCAGCTTCGGCTTCACCGCCGGCGAGCTGGAGACCGTCGCCCGCGTCGGCGGACCCAACCACCTCATACTCTTCAACAACCAGAGCTTCGGCTGGATACGCGCCGAGTGGCAGCTCAGCTACGGCAAGGAGTACGTCGACTTCGCCACCAACTTCAGGCCCGTCGACTACGTCAAGATCGCCGAAGGCTTCGGCCTCGAAGCCACCCGCGTCGGAAAGCCCGACGAGCTCGGCCCCATCCTCAAGAGGAACCTGAAGAAGAGGGAGCCCACCTTCACCGAGATCATAGTGAAGCCCGAGGACAAGCTCGTTCCCCCGGTGCCTAGCTGGATCAAGAAGGCGGAGAAGCAGGGTCTGGCGCACATCGAGTAGGCCCTAATCGATGGCCTCGATGAGCTTGTCGATGTCCCCGCGCGTGTTGTAGAAGTGGGAGGAGACGCGTATGTGGCCGCCGTGGGCCTCGCGCCCGGTGACCTTGATCTTCCGCTTCTTCAGCCTCTCCGCGAGCTTGACCGCCCCCTCCTGCGCGAAGCTGACGACGGGGGACTCGTTTCCCTCCGGGGTCCAGATCTCCCTACCCAGCTCGTCCAGCCTCTTGAAGAGGTAGCCAGTGTTGTCGAGCACCCTCCTCTCCACGTAGTCCATCCCTAGGCGGTTCAGGTACTTGAGCGACTCCTCTAGGGCGTAGACGCCCTGGAAGTTTATGGTGCCGTACTCGAACTTCTCCGCCGTGTCCGCGGGGGTCGGCGCCTCAGCGTGCGCCCCCTCCCAGATCTGGTTCTTCCACCCCGTCCGGTCGGGCGTCAGCCCCTCGATCGACTCCTTGTCGACGTAGAGGAAGGCGAGGCCCGCGGGGCCCATCAGGTACTTGTAGGGGGCGACGGAGACGTAGTCGGCGCCGTCGCGCTTGTAGTCGACCTTTACGGCGCCGACGGCCTGCGTCGCGTCGACGAGCAGCTTCGCTCCGTGGACGTGGGCGACGTCCGCCACCTCGGCGAGGTCCGCCCTGAAGCCGTTCACGTAGCTGACCTGGCTCACCTGAACAAGCTTGGTCCTGTCGTCGACGAGCTTCTCCAGGTCGCTGACGTCGAACCGCCCGTCCCTCGGCCTCCACACCCTCGACTCGACGCCGGCGCGCCTCGTCGTGTGGGTCTCCAGCGGGTTGTGCTCCCACTCGGGGAAGACGACGTTGTCCCCCTCCTCCCACTCGGTGCCGTTGACCACCACGTTGAGGCCGGAGCCCGTGCACATAGTGTAGGCTATCTCCTTCTGGGACGCGCCGATGAATGAGGCGATCATCCCCCTGACGAGCCCCGCCTTCTCCAGCCACCCGTCGAGGATCGTCCTGTTGCCGACGTCGAAGTTGTACCACTCGTCCGCCCAGCGGTCGTACCCCTCCCGGACCTGCCGGGGCATGAGCCCGACGAAGGCGTTGTCTAGGTACACCCACTCCCCTAGGACGGGGAAGTCCCCCCTGATCTTGGCTATGCTGACCATTACCCCTAAACTGGGCTT
>JAUYEB010000159.1 GCA_030691555.1 Candidatus Bathyarchaeota archaeon | reverse complement strand
CCCGCGCTGGGAACATTTATCACGCCTCGCTGGGTGGGCTGATACGTGAAGGCTCTCATAGTCGACGCCCTCGCCTCGGAGAAGGGGGAGAGGAAGGCGACGAGGGACGCGATCGGGGCCGGGACGAGATCGGTCGCGGGGGTCCTGGAATCCAGACGCGTCGATTACACTGTGCTCGACGCCGAGTCGGCCCTCGGGGAGGGGCTGCCGCAGGGCTACGATCTGCTACTCGTCAGCGGCATGACCCAGGACATCCCCGCGATGAGGAGGGTGATCTCAATGTGGAAAGGTGGCCCTACCATCGTTGGTGGGCCGGTCACATCCGACCCAGAGCAGGCACTGAGGAGAACAGGCAGTGACCTAGCGGTCGTGGGGGAGGGAGAGGAGACGCTCATCGAGCTTCTCCAGGCGGGGTTAAACGACGGCGTATTGCCAGGAGTTGAAGCCCTGAGAGGGATCAGGGGTATCGCCTTTAAAACTGAGACGGGCTACGAGGCCACGCAGCTTAGGCGATCGATGCCTCGAGCCGTCTACGATCAATTCAAGCCATCGACCTCGGCGATCGGCTACTACTCTCTTTTCCGCTCTGCGAGGGTCTACGTCGAGGTGCGGAGGGGGTGCAGCAACGACCATCGCGCCTCGCTGGGCCACAGCTGCGAATCCTGTGGCATCTGCAAGGGCGGTAGCCTGGGGGAGAGGTATGACTGCCCCCTCGGCATCCCTCCGGGGTGCGGCTACTGCTCGGTACCGAGCCTCTACGGCCCGCCGAAGAGCCGCTCGGCCCAACATGTAAGGGACGAGATTGCAGCACTGCTGAAGGAGGGCGTGACCAGGGTCGTCCTCAGCGCCCCATGCTTCCTCGACTACGGCAGGGACCTGCTCGTTGAGCCCGAGCCCCTGACCGACCCCCGTAGCCCCGAGCCGAACTATGGTGAGATCGAGGGGCTCCTGTCCTCGCTTGCCAGTCTTCCGAGGATGGCTTCCGGGACAGCCTCGTTCATGATCGAGAACATTAAGGCATCACTGGTTACGGAGAAGGCGGCCAAGGTCCTGGGGCGTTACCTTGGGGGGACGCCCGTCAGCATCGGCTTCGAGACGGGCTCGGAGGCGCACAGCGAGCAGCTGGGAAGGCCCTCCACGCCGAGGGAGACGCTTACCGCGATTCGGAGGCTGAAGCGGGCGGGGCTCAAGCCGTACGTCTATTTCATACACGGTCTACCGGGGCAGAACGAATCGACGGTGAACGAGACCGTCAGGGCAATTGAGAGCAGCGTCGAGGAGGGCGCGGAGAGGGTCATCCTCTACAGGTTCCAGTCGCTGCCCATGTCGGCCTTCAGCGGGCACCCGTCGGCTCCGCCGACGATAAGGGACCCCCTCAGCAGGAGGATACACGAAGCCGCGGCGAGGGCCAACATGAGGGCCAAGGAGGACATGCTCCGCGGGGTAATCAGGGTCGTGGTGGCGGAGAGATACGACAGGGACAGGCGTTTGCTCGTGGCCTACCCCCTCCGGCATGGCCCCGTTGTGCTCGTGGAATCGGCGGAACCCCTGGAGGGGAAGGTCCTCGACGTGGAGATCACGGGCATCGCTTCCGAACGCATGGTGACAGGTCGCCCAGTCGCTATGTTTTAATGGGACCTGTTCAAGTGCTTAATGCTGGTTGAACCTCTTGTCCGTCGACGAGCCTAAGAAGGTGCAGAAGGCGCCCGCTGAGGGACCCGTATACGAGTGCGTCCAGTGCGGCCGCCGCGTCAGCTTCGAGGACCTGGAGAAGTACATT
>JAUYEB010000135.1 GCA_030691555.1 Candidatus Bathyarchaeota archaeon | reverse complement strand
CGGAGGAGAATGAGGAGAGGGCGAAGGCGAGTACCAGGTAGTGGCTGAACTCGGTGGCGAAGGGGTAGAGGAGGTAGATGATGGACGTGGATACTATGGCGAAGCCTATCATGACGCGCCTGTTCACGCGGTCGGAGATGGCGCCGGAGAGGGGCTCGAAGATGAACCAGCCGAGCATCCCCGCGACGCCGAGAACACCAATTTCCAGGATGGAGACGCCGTGCCTCCGAATCAGGAGCGCGAGAATCGGCGCCACGATCCCCATCCGGAACGATCCGGCCATCTGGACGACCATGAGCAGGTTTAGGAGCCGGCCCTGGCTCGCGTCCATGCGGCAGAATGCCGTGGGTGCGCTTATCAACGTAGCCCCCCCTGGGTGCGCGAAAACGCGCCACCGCGGATGACGAAAAAACCCCATTCACATCATATTTAATAGATTTTACCCATTCAAACACATACAAGAACCATAAAATTTTAAAGCGTTAACGGGTAGTAAACATTGCCTCGATTCGGGGTGAAGGTTATGAACAAGAAACTCTTATCGATGGTTGCTCTCACGGCCATGGCTCTTTTACCAGTCTTGGCTGTAAGTGCAGCGAGCGGTGGTTTTGATCAGAATGGCTACAACTACAATGCGAGAATATTCGTGGGAGCAGCCGACGGCGTGGACAGAGGCCTTGACGGCGCCGTCTGGGGCGACCCCACATACGCCAAGGATCATCTCGTCATGAAGTGGAGCAAGGCGTGGGACGACGCACGGTTCCACGGGGCCTCATGGACCCCGGATGCCTGGGTGACGAACGAGTGGAACGGTCACGTACCAGGCGGCTCCGGCGTGACCGAGACGGTCAAGATCATCTGGGTTGGCCCTCAGCTGGAGGAGAGCCCCTATTGGCGTGAAGGCGGGTACGCGATTTGGGGGGAGTTCGAGGCAATCATGGACCACTATACAGGCGCCGATGGCAACTTTTGGCTGGCCCACGCGACGCCCAATGGCCTTGGCTAATACTGAACAAAGAGGGCCTTCTTTTTTTAAATTTCATGCCAAGACAGAAATATATTCTATAATCGCGCGCGACCTACGTCGTTACCCCGAACCCAGCGGATCGGGTAGCTTATCCGGTTTGAAGAGGCCGTAGTGCGCCGAGGCTATCCTCCCGTCCCCGTCGATGAGGAACTGGGCGGGGCTCTGCGTCTCGATGCCCTCGTATGGTCCGTGCCGCTTACCGAGCCGGAGGGCCCTCCTCCCCTTGAAGAGTATCTCGACGGCGGCGACGGGGCCGAGGCCGCCGACGCCGTAGAGGTCGTAGAGCGGGTATCTACCCCCGCTCTTCTCCGCGGCGATGACGGGGAAGTCGACGCCCCTCCCCTCGATGTACGCCCGGGCCGACTCGGGGAGGGACTGGTTCACGTAGACCACCCTCAACCCGGGGCGGGTCCTCTTGTACTCCAGCAGCTCGTCGAACTCCAGCTGGCAGACGGGGCACCCGAAGTACCTGCTGAATATGAGGAGCACATCCTGGCCGCGGTAGTCGCCCAGCGAGACCCTGCCCATGTTCACGGAGTCGCGTGAGAAGTCGGGCGCGGGGTCGCCTCGCCTCAGCCTGACCATGGGGGACCGGTCGCCCGCCGACTAGATAATCGATTCGCCTCGCTGGGCTCAGTCCGGCCCCATCTCCGCTATCAGCTTCGCAAGGGCCTCCTTTCCGCCACTCTCGACGCCGCTGCCGTGGCCGACGAGGACCCTGTCGAAGTCGAAGTTGGCGAGGTGGCGGACGCTCGCCTCGGCGGCGTCCCGGTCCTTGGAGAACATGGGGTTAGGCCCCTTGAGCCCAGTCCCTCCCCCGTTTAGCGTGTCCCCGGCTATCAGGGCGCCCCCTCCGAGGAGCGCTATGCTGCCGAGGGTGTGCCCGGGGAGGTAGACGATCGTGAAGCCTCCTATCATCTGGTCGTCTTCGAGCCGTAGGTCGACCTCGATCCCGGTCGCCTTCTCGACGTCTTCGGCCTCGGCGTCGTGGGCCGCGACTAGGAAGGGTTCACCGCGCTCCTTCAGCGCCTTCAGGCCCCCCACGTGGTCGCGGTGGGCGTGTGTGAGTACACAGACGTCGACGTCGGCTAGTTTGTGGTCGAGGCTGCCCAGCTTCTTGATGATGTTCCGCGCAGAGCCGTCGTTAAGCCCCGTATCGATGAGGACAAGGTCGTCGCCTTCGGCTATGAAGGAGTTGACGACGGGGAAGAGCCCCGCCATGCGGTGCTCGACCACGTGGATCTTCTCTACGGCCACGTGTTGGAATCGGCTCGCGGGTTTAAAAGGTGGGTCTACTCGTCCCTGACGATGAGGGCGAATCTGGGGTAGTCGTACCGGCGGACCTTGATGCCGTTGGCGACGCCGGGCTTGTAGGCGCCCGCCTTCCCCGCCTTTATGGCCTCGATGGCGGTGAGGACGTCCTCGACGACCTTCTTCTCGATCATCGACTCGTTGTGGGCAGGCATCGCGTGGTCGTAGTCGGCCTTGACCATCTTGCGGAAGCTGCTGATGAACTCGTCGATGTCGGAGTCCTTGGAGTAGATGAAGATGGGGGCGGGGTAGAATATGACGCCGGTGAAGAGGAGGCGCTCGCGGCGCTCCAGGAGGCAGACGCTGTCGGGTGTGTGGCCGGGGGTGTGTATCACCTCTAGCTGCTTGCCGCCTAGGTCGATCTTGTCCCCCTCCTTCATCCACTTCGTGACCTTGAAGGGCTCGGTGTGCCACGTCTCGGGGTCCACGCTCCGCGGCAGGGGCTTCCAGACCATCTCGCCACTCACGTAGTTGCCGACGTCGATGCCCTCGCGTGGCCTGCCCTTTGTGCGCTCCCGAGCCCAGGGGTGGTCGTATAGGGCGATCTCCTCGAATGAGGAGTTCCCGCCGGTGTGGTCGAGGTGGGCGTGCGTGTTCACCACCATAACGGGCAGGTCGGTGAGCTCCTCGACGAGCCCCTTGATGTCTCCGATGCCGTTCCCCGTGTCGATGAGGGCGGCGGTTTCCTCGCCTATGACGAGGTAGCTGATGACCTCCTCGAACTGGCCGTCCTCGTAGATGGCGTATGTGTCGGGGGTGGTCTCGTAGACGCTGAACCAGGGCTGGCTGGTCTCGACCTTCTCGAAGCGGCTCCAGCTCGGGCGGGGGAGGGACTCGTACCACTTCTTGGGGACGATGAGGCCCGCGTCGGTGTTCTTGGAGTATGCCATGGCGCGATACGGGGCGCGTGGCGGATATTACCCTATCGGGCTGAGGGGCGGGGGAGAAGCCGGAAATGGCGGGACGGTGGCCCCGGTGGGCCTAGCCCTTGATCTGCTTCTCGAAGGTGATGATGGCGAAGTTGTCGTACTGGTGGCGCCTTATCTTCTCGCCGCCGTCCACGCCCTCCGTGTACTTCTTCTCATTCCCGGCGCGGATCAGCTTCGCCTTCTCCAGCACCGTGGCGAGCATATCCTTCGGGACCATCGGCTCGTTGTGGCTCGGCATCAGGTAGTCGAACTCTGGTGAGAGCTTGACCAGCCTCTCGTAGCTCTTTATGAACTGGTCGAGGTCGCCTCCGGGGAGGTACGTGTAGATGCCGCCGGTGTAGAAGATGTCGCCCGTCCAGAGCCACCTGTTCTTCCTGTCGAGGAGCGCCGCGTGGTCGTTGCTGTGCCCGGGGGTGTATATGACCTCCAGCTTTCTCCCGCCGAGATCAATCACGTCGCCGTCCTTCATCCAGTGCGTCACCTTGTACGGGGGCACGACCCACTTCTTGGCGTCGAATCCCTTGGGGAGCGGCTTCCACGTCATGCCTGGGCCCACCATGGGCGCCGTCTTGCTGTTCGGGTAACCCGTCTTCTCCACCTCGTGCGCCATCGGGCCGTCGAGGCACCAGACCTCCTTGAACATGTAGTTCTGCGCCACGTGGTCGACGTGCGCGTGGGTGTTTACGACGTGGTAGGGGAGCTTCGTGAGCTCCTCGACACACTTCTTGATGTCGGCTATGCCGTCTCCGGTGTCGATGAGGATCGCCCTCTTGTCCCCCTCGACGAGGTAGCTGAGGGTCTCCTCGAACTGGTAGGGCTCGTAGATGGCGTAGGTCTTCTCGTTCAGCCTGTAGACCTCGAACCAGGGCTGGCTCGTCTTGACGCGCTCAAGCGTGGAGTAGACCTTTCGTGGGAGGCTCTCCCACCAACCCTTCGGGACTATGACGTTCTCTTCCTTCCCTGCCTTCGCGGACATGTCGGGGTGTACTCCACGGAGGCTGGATATTACACTATCGCGCCCCGCCGGGGATAATCTATTATTCATCCTGCCAACACGCATATCGAAGGAAGCTTTGGAGACTGACGTCCTCGTCGTCGGCGCCGGAGTCCTGGGGCTTAGCTCCGCCTACTACATGAAGAAGCGCGACCCCTCCCGCAAGGTCATCGTCGTGGAGAAGCTCAGCGGCCCGGGGCAGGGCAACAGCGCCAAGAGCGAGGGGGGGTACCGAAACCTCTTCGCAAGCGAAACAAACTACCTCCTCGCGGACTCGACCATCGACTGGCTCCACCACCTGCAGGAGGACCTCGAATACGACATAGGGCTGCACGAGCTCGGCTACCTATGGCTCCTCCCCGAGGACGAGTACAGGGAGCGCCGCGAGCCCTTCGACGTCGCCAAGAAGAGGGGGGCACGCGTCCTCGAGTACAGCAGCGAGGAGCTGAAGGCGATGATGCCCGACCTCGTCACCGAGTTCGGCGACGACGAGGAGTCCGACGTCATGGGCCTAGAGGACGTCGAGATGGGCGTCTTCGGCCCCAACTGCGGTAGCGTCGACGTCGACAGGCTCGTCAAGGCGTACGAGTCGGAGTTCCTCAAGATCGGCGGCGAGATACACTACAACACCGAGGCGACGAAGCTCCTGCACGACCCCGTCGAGCCCCTGGGGATACCCGGGGAGCCCTTCGTCTGGCAGGAGAGCCGGATCGCCGGCGCGGAGACGTCGAAGGGGAAGGTGCTGGCGGAGACGACGGTGGTCGCCTGCGGCGTCTGGGCTGGGAAGGTCCTCGACCCGATCGGGTTCGACTGCCTGATGAGGCCGAAGAAGAGGCAGATATTCGCCTTCAAGGACCCCAAGCTGAGCAGGCTCCTGAACACGAAGGAGTTCAACGAGGACAACGCGCTCCCAGTCACCATCCTGCCGACGGCGGGCATCCTGCTGAAGGGGGAGGTCTCGGAGGGGAGCATCTGGCTCGCCTGCGCCGACAACCTCGGGCGCAAGTTCGAGCTGGAGGACGACCCCCAGCCCGAGGACGACTACTACAGCAACAACATCTACCACGCACTCGTCCAGTACCTGCCCTGCTTCGAGGACATCCGCCCCGCGAACAGCTGGGCGGGGCAGTACGACATAAACGGCTTCGACCAGACGCCCGTCGTGGAGGCGGGGCCCGGGCTCATCTACGTCGGCGCATCTAGCGGCAGCGGCATAATGAAGTGCGACGCCCTCGGGAGGATCGTGGACGCGCTTAACGAGGAGAAGGAGTACGCGACCCTCTACGGGGGCCGCGGCTTCAAGGTGAGCGACCTGAGCGTGGCTAAGAGGCGGGTCGAGCGGGAGACCCTCGTGGTCTAGTCCGCCCTGCTCTGCGCCCCTTTCACGGCGCCCTCGATGAGGGTGTAGACCGACCTCAGTCCCTTCTTGTCGGGGTCCCTCGCGGCTGGGTAGCTGGCGACGCCGAAGGCGCATGCCTTGGGGTACTCGAACATGACCTCGATGGCGTCTCCGAGCTCCTTTGCGGTGGGGCCGTCGGCGACGGGGAGCCCCGCGCCGGGTATGTCGGCGGGGTCGAGGACGTCCATGTCGACGTGCACGTATATCTTGTCGCAGAGGATGGAGAGGCGCTCCATCTCCATGTCGACGGCCGGGCTGCTGTTCCTGAGGTCGTCGACGGTGATCTGGGCTATGTCGAACCTGTCGATTGCCTCCTGCTCGTAGGGGTCGGTGTCGCGGACGGCGACCATCGTGACATACTTGGTGGGTAGGGCGGGGTCGAGGCCGCATGTCCTGCGTAGGCGGTCGAGGCAGAGGCCGCAGCTTATGGCGACTGGCATGCCTCCGAGCATCCCGCTGTAGGTCGTCTCGGGGGTGTTGAAGTCGCCGTGGGCGTCTATCCAGACGAGGCCGACCCTGATGGGCTTCCAGTCGGGTCCGCTGTGCTGTATGCCCGCGAGCATCCCCATGAGGCCGTTGCAGTTCTGGAGGAGGCCGATGGGTAGCATCCCCCCCTTTATCTGGGCCGAGACGGCGTCGGCGAGGTGCCTCGAGGCGAGGCCCATCCTGTGCATCTCGCCGTACTGCCTCTCCTCCTCGGGGGCGAGCTTCGTCGTGTAGCTCTCGGCGACGGTGCAGCCCTTATTCCTGAGGAGGTCTGGGAGGCCGCCCTGCTCTATGGCGTCGGCCTGTATGCCGATCTCCTTCATGCCGAACTGGCCGTTGTATGGGAACTTGTCGATCGCGACGCGTAGGTTCTCGACCATGTGCATCGGGATAGAAGGGGATGCTTTCCGTTTAAAACATGATTCACGCGCGCTACTTCATGTAGGCGCGCTTGATGACGACGTCCTCCCTGGGCCAGTCGCCGTGGGGGCCGCGGGTGGCGGTCTTGGCGGCGGCGATGGCCTTGACGGTCTCCATGCCGGCTGTTACGGCGCAGAAGACGGCGTAGCCCTGGTTTCCGGGGCTGGCGTTGAGGAAGGCGTTGTCGATGAGGTTTATGAAGAACTGGCTGGTGGCGCTGTCGGGGTCGTTGGTCCTCGCCATGGCTATCGTGCCGGCGGTGTTCTTGAGGCCGGTCTTGGCCTCGAGTTTTATCGGCTGGCGGGTCCCCTTCTGGGCGCCGTCGGGGGTGAAGCCGCCTCCCTGGATCATGAAGCCGGGGATGACTCGGTGGAAGACCGTGCCGTCGAAGAAGCCGTCCTTGACGTACTTGGCGAAGTTGTCGACGGTCACGGGGGCCTTGGCCCTGTTGAGCTCGACCTCGATGTTGCCCTTGGTGGTCTCGAGTACCACTGTCTCTGACATGGCTGGATGAGG
>JAUYEB010000109.1 GCA_030691555.1 Candidatus Bathyarchaeota archaeon | reverse complement strand
GGAAGTCCTCCGCCATCTTCCTGATGTTGCCCTCCATGACGTCGAGGTCGACGAGGAGGCACGGCGTGTCCAGCTCATCCTTCTTGGCGCCGAGGTTGACCATGGGGGATAAGGGGTGGGTTCGGGGTATTAGGTTCACCGACGCACTTTCGGGCGACTCCCCGCCCTCGGTGGGTAGCTCACGGTTTTATCCGCGGGCTGCCCCGCCCAACCCGATGGGCGCCTCAGCCACGGCCCTGCTGCCCCTCCACCCCGGGAAGGCCCCCAGGTGGCTCTTCGGGAGGATGGTCGAGCTGGCACGCTGCATAACCGGGATAGTGATCGACGAGTACGGCCGGGAGGGGCTGATGAACCGGCTGAGCGACCCCTGGTTCTTCCAGAGCCTCAGCTGCGTCCTCGGCTACGACTGGCACAGCAGCGGGACCACGACGGTCACCTGCGGGGCGCTCAAGGAGGCGATAGACCCGCAGGAGACGGGTTTGGCCATCGCCGGGGGGAAGGGGAAGACCTCTCTAAAGACCCCCTCGGAGATCAGGGAGAGGGGCGAGGCATTCGGCCTCGGGGAGGAGAGAATAGAGAGGCTCGTCTACAGCAGCCGCATGGCGGCGAAGGTGGACAACAGCCTCGTCCAGGACGGCTACCAGCTATACCACCACTGCTTCTTCTTCGACGAGCGCGGGGAGTGGATAGTGATCCAGCAGGGGATCAACCAGAAGAGGGCCGACGCTCGCCGCTACCACTGGCCCCTGGAGCACCGTGGCTTCATCGAGGAGCCGCAGGGGGCTATACTCTGTGACACACGCCTCCCCCACGTCCTCGACATGACCAGCACGCGCAGCGAGGAGAACAGGAGGGCCTGCGTCGACCTCGTCAAGGAGAAGCCGGAGAGGCTGCGGAGGAGCCTCATCGCCCCCGTCCCGGCGAAGCAGAGGCGCCTCGACGCGTGGAACGGCGCAGGCGAGCAGGAGCAGCTCGTGATGCCCCGCAGCGTCAACTGGGACACCCTGCGCGAGGTCTACGAGTTCCAGCCCAGCGGCTACGAGGAGCTGGTCGCCTTCAGGGGCGTCGGCCCCTCCACGGTCCGGGGGCTGAGCCTCATCGCCGAGCTAGTCTACGGGGGGCGCGCCAGCTGGGAGGACCCCGTCAGGTTCAACTTCGCCTTCGGGGGCAAGGACGGCGTCCCATTCCCCGTCGACAGGCGCGCCATGGACGAGGCCGTCGAGGTGCTCAAGGCCGGCGTATCCAACTCCGGCGTCAGGGACGAGGAGAAGACGCGCGCCCTCAGGCGCCTCCGAGCCTGCGTCCCCCCGATACCGGACTTCAGGCCCTGATGGCCTGGTTCACGACGTGGGCGAAGTCCGTCGGGCAGGCCCCCGCCATGACGGTCCTCTTCGTCGAGAAGAAGTCGGTAATCGCCCTCTCGACCGCCGCGGGGTCGGCGGGGCATCCTATGAGACGCGCCTCGAGCTCCTCCAGGTCGGTCTCGGGCTGCATGAAGAAGTCGCCCGTGAGCTGGAGGAATTTGATCTTTCCGTCCTCGACCTCGACCTTGGCGCGTAGGAGCTTGCCGCCGGGGACCTTGTACTCGAACCTCTTCACATCGGTTACCTCCTGTGTATCCACTCCCTGCTGGCGTAGTGTGCCCTGAACTGCTTTACCAACCCCTCCTCGTAGGGGGTCAGCCGCCCCTTCTGGAGGTCGGCGTCGAGCGCCCTCCTGTACCCCTCCTCTAGGGCGTCCCGGACCTCGGGGAAGCCTATCTGCCTGCCGAGGAGGCGGCGTATGGTTGTGACGCGGTCCTCGGCCTGCTGGATCATCTTGTCGCTCAGCTTCTCCTTTGATATCTTGAGGACGCCGAACATCTCTCGGGCGTCGAAGTCGACGAGGAGGGTGCCGTGGTGGAGGACGGCGCCGTAGCGGCGTATCTGTGCGTTGCCGGATATCTTCTTCCCCGCGACGACGATGTCGTTGATGGGCTTGAAGTCGGCCTTTACGCCGAGGACGGCGAGGGCCTCGACTATGCCCTGGCAGAGGTAGTGGTAGGACTCGACGGGGTCGGCGCTGACGCGTGGGTCGTCCTCCTTGAGGACGACGCTGTAGGTTATCTCCCCCTTCTCGCTGTTGAGGACGGCCCCGCCCCCGCTTATGCGGCGGTTGAGGTAGAAGCCGAAGTGATTGAGGGCTTCGAGGTTTACCTCGTCCTCGACGCTCTGGAAGTAGCCGAGGGTGACGGCGCTGGGCTTCCACATGTAGAACCTGAGGGTGTCCGGGGACCTGCCCTCGCCCCTGGCCTTGGTTATCGCCTCCTCAACGGCCATGTTGGTGTAGGCGTCGTTGACCTTTAGGTCTAGGAACCTGAACCTGTTCGGCAAGCTGGCTCAGCTGTTAGGGTGGTCCGGGGCGGGATAAAATGTTGGGGGTTCACCACCGGTCCCTGTGGAGGACCTCGGCGAGGGGGCGCCTCGGCCTGGGGGGCGGGTCCTGGTCTGGGTAGCCGACGGGTATCATTGCGACGGGCCTGACCCCGGCGGGCAGCCCCAGCGCCTGGGATGCCATGCCCTCGTCGAAGGCGCCTATCCAGCAGGACCCCAGCCCGTTGTGTGCCGCCGTGAGCATGATGTTCTCGACGGCCGCCGCGGTGTCCTGGAGGCAGTAGAGGGTCGCCCCCCTCTCGCCGTAGCGCGCCGAGTTCCGGGACGCCTCGGTGCAGACCACTATCACTACTGCGGCTGCCGCTATGAAGGCCTGGCCGCGGGAGGCCTCGACGAGCTGCTCCTTTACGCCCCTGTCCCTGACGGCGACGAACGCCCAGGGCTGCATGTTGCCCGCGCTCGGGGCGCGGATCGCCGACTGGATCAGAGTGTCGACCTCCTCGTCGGTCAGCCCCTTCGGGGCGAAGGCGCGGACGCTCTTCCTCTTCAGAATCGCCTCTGGAATCTCCAAGAACCTCACCTA
>JAUYEB010000088.1 GCA_030691555.1 Candidatus Bathyarchaeota archaeon | reverse complement strand
GGTGACGTTGGCGAGCTCCCCGGGGCGGTCCCTGACGTCTAGGACCAGGGCCTCGCGCTCCTCCTCGACCCTGATCCCGGCCACCTTGAGGGCCTTCTTCGCCGGCCCGGAGTCGTCGACGAGTATGTGGGCTATGTGGGTCACGAACTCGCGGTCCTCGCCTCCCCTGATCTCGCGGGCGAATCCGCAGATGCCCTCGATGTTGACTCCCGCCCTGCCGAGGGCCTCGCTCAGGTCGGCGAGGGTGCCGGGGTGGTTCTCCAGGGTTACCTTGAGGTCCTTCAACGTGACTCTGGAGGTACCATCCGCTGTGGGCGCATAAGATTTTGGACACGTTAGCTTGGCTGGTCTCGACTACGGCCGAAGCCTGGCGCCGTTCGATTTGATAATCGTTTATCTACCTCTCTACCGTAGTTTTTGATGGAGTTCTACAATGCCAAACATCGTCGATGTTGAGGGTATAGGCGCGGTCTACGCGAAGAAGTTGGAGGGGGTCGGGGTGAAGACGACCGACGACCTGCTCAAGGTGGGCGCGACGGCTAAGGCGAGGGAGGAGCTGGGAAAGAAGGCGGGCATAGACGCGAAGCTGATCCTGGAGTGGGTTAACCACGCGGACCTCTACAGGGTCAAGGGCGTCGGCCAGGAGTACTCGGACCTCCTCGAGGAGGCCGGCGTCGATACCATCGTCGAACTCGCCAAGAGGGTCCCTGAGAACCTGCACGCCAAGATGCTCGAGGTGAACGAGAAGAAGAACCTCGTCAACCGACCGCCGCCGCTCAGCGCCGTCAAGGACTGGGTAGATCAGGCGAAGAAGCTGAAGCGCGTCGTGGAGTACTAGCTTATCGGTTTCTTCCGCTCTCCCTTTTTCGGGGGGTTAACGCTTATCCGCCGATGGCGGAACTTCTAGCTGATCGAGTTGCCCGTCCACCCGATAGAGTTCCGGTACCGCTACCCCGAGATGTACGCCGTCTTCACGGAGGAGGCGAAGCTGCAGAGCTGGCTCGATGTCGAGGTGGCGCTGGCGTGGGCGCACGCCGAGCTGGGCACCATACCGAAGGCCGCGGCGAAGGAGATAGAGAGGAGGGCGAAGGTCGGCGTCGTCAAGGTTGAGCGGGTCAAGGAGATAGAGGAGAAGACCAAGCACGACCTGCTGGCGATGGTGTACGCGCTCCAGGAGGTGTGCGAGGGGGACGCGGGGGGCTACATCCACCTCGGGGCGACGAGCTACGACACCGAGGACACGGCGCTCGCCCTCCAGCTACGCAAGGCTATGGACATCGTCGAGGGCGACCTCAAGGCGCTGCTCAAGGTGCTCCTAGATAAGGCGGTGGAGCACAGGGAGACCGTGTGCATAGGGCGGACGCACGGGCAGCACGCGCTCCCGATGACGTACGGGTTGAAGTTCGCCCTCTGGGCCGCTGAGGTGGGGCGCCACCTCGACAGGCTAGCAGAGACGCGGAGGAGGGTGGAGGTGGGGAAGATGAGCGGCGCCGTCGGCACCATGGCGAGCTTCGGGGGGAAGGGCTTCGAGGTCCAGCGCCTCACCATGAAGCGGCTCAGGCTGGAGCCCGCCCTCGTCACGAACCAGATAATCCAGAGGGACCGGCACGCGGAGCTGCAGTGCCTACTCGCCCTCATCGCGGGCACCATGGACAAGGTGGGGCGGGAGCTCAGGAACCTCCAGCGGACGGAGATAGCGGAGATCAGCGAGCCCATCCGGAGCCCGAGCAGCACGATGCCGCAGAAGCTCAACCCGAGCAACACGGAGCGCATCTGCGGGCTCGCCCGGATCATCAGGGGGAGCGTCAACGCCAGCCTGGAGTCCATCGCGCTGGAGCACGAGAGGGACATAAGCAACAGCGGCATGGAGAGAATCAACATCCCCGAGGGCCTCATACTCACCGACTAC
Source organism: Candidatus Bathyarchaeota archaeon (assembly GCA_030691555.1). GTDB lineage: Archaea > Thermoproteota > Bathyarchaeia > TCS64 > TCS64 > UBA8941. Next base: position 6,563 of record JAUYEB010000088.1, on the reverse strand, counting down.
ATCCTCCGCCAGATGACGGGGATAGTGAATGGGCTCAGCTTCGACGCGGACAACATAGAGAGGAACCTGAACATGACGCTGGGGCTAATCCTGACGGAGAGGGTGATGATCGAGCTGGTCTCGAAGGGCGTCGGGCGGCAGGAGGGGCACGAGCTCATGCGCCGACTAGCACTCAAGGCGTGGAACGAGAAGCGCCCACTCAGGCAGGTCATGGAAGAGGACGAAGAGGCAACAAACCTCATCACCCCAGCCGAGATGGACGAGTGGCTAAACCCCCACACCTACATAGGAACGAGCGTCGAGCAGGTGGACAGGGCCGTCACCGAGCTAAGGAAGAAACTCAAGTAACATCTTCTTAACCGCGCGCGGCTGTGAGTGACCTTCAAACATAGGATTAAATACACATAAAATACACGGATCATCGGGGATACACGTGGCGCACAAGACCATAACCATCTCCGAGGAGGCTTACGACATCCTCGCCAGCCACAAGCAGCCCGGCGAGAGCTTCACCGAGGTCATAAAGAGGCTACTCGCCCCCAGGAAGAAGGGATCGCTCGTGTCCCACAGCGGGAAGTGGGTGGGCACGGACGAGGAGTTCGAGAGGATATTCGCCGAGATAGAGGCCACCATGCGGCAGCCAAAGATCGGGTGACCCGCCGTGGTCTGCCTCGACACCGACATACTCGTCTCCCTGCTGCGCGGGGACCCACAGGCCACCGCTTACATCAGGCGACTCGAATCAAGGGGCGAAACCGCCTACACGACCCCCGTCAACGCCCACGAGCTCTTCCTCGGCGGATGGCGATCGGAGCGACGCGAGGCAAACCTCCGCGAGATCGCCAGCCTCCTCGGAGACCTCAGCATACTGGACTTCGACCTCGAAGCCTCATTCTACACGGGCAGGATCGCCTCGAAGCTCCTCGCCGAAGGACACCAGATAGGAACCGGCGACACACTCGTAGCCGGCATAGCGCTGAGACACGGCCAACCGATCACCACGCGGAACACGAGACACTTCGCTAGGGTACCCGAGCTGAGGATCGAGGCGTGGTGAGACCCTCGCCTGACGTTTGGTAAAAGTCCTTTATCGGGTGTCCGGGTAGACTAATGGGAACCGTGGGAGACGCTTTGGGTACCCCCGACGCGAGTGGCTACGATCTGGGGAGGGAGCTCCTCAAGTGGGTGGCGATAGTCACCATGACGGCCGACCACGTCGGCGTGGTGCTCTACCCCGAGGTCGCCGCCTACCGGATAGTCGGCAGGGTAGCGTTCCCCCTCTTCGCCTACCTCCTCGTGCTGGGGATGGAGAGCACGGGGAACATGAGGGGCTACCTCAGCAGGCTCCTCATCTTCGCGGCGGTGTCCCAGATACCATTCTCCCTCGTCAACGGCGTGGAGCCGTGGGGGAAGCTGGACATCTTCTTCACGCTCGCCCTGGGCCTGATCATGATCCACCTCATCGAGAGGGGCAGCGTCGCCTTCGTCGTCCCCCTGGTCGCCTCGGTCGTCGTCCCCGTCGACTACGGGGCATACGGCGTCGCCACTGTGCTGTTCTTCTACCTTCTTAGGAGGAACAGGGTGACGGGGGCGGGCCTGTTCGTGTTGATCAACCTGTTGTTGCTTGTGACCGAGTCCTGGTATCAGCCATATGCTATGCTCGCCCTGCCGTTTATTCTCCTGCACGACGCGGGGAGGTACCCGTTCAACGGGGTCGGGGGGCGGGCGCGCAACTCCCTTTTCAGGAAGTACTTCTTCTACGCGTATTATCCCCTGCACCTGATGGTGCTCTGGGGCCTTAAGACGTTCATCTTGTAATCGTCTCGGTGGGGCCCGTGGCTGTGCAAAAATGCTTTACCCGGTGATGCCAAGCACTAAAGAACTGCGATGAGACCCACCCTCGAAGAGATCGTCGCCGCGAGGCCCTACCCCGACTACGCGGACTGGTGGCCCATGGGGGAGCACTTCCTCGGCTTCATGGCGGACGCCATCCACGTCAACTGGGCGACGCTACGGGACGACGCCTCGGAAGTCGCCCGCTACGCCGAGCACTACATACGCGTCGTCTACGGGCGCCAGGCGAGGCCCAACCTAGTCGGTGACTTCGTGGGGCACAAGGCTACGGTGAAGTCGGGGGAGTTCGACGCCCTCAGCTACGCCTTCTTCAGGTCGGCCTACGAGGAGCTCGCTCGCCGCATCAAGGACCCGGACGCCCTCGCGGCGGAGCGCCGCCAGTTCACGAGGCGGGTGGGCAAGAGGTTCTTCTCAAGCATGGCCGCGCACCTGAAGCTGGACATTCCCACGAGGCTCGAATCTGAGGAAGACCACCGCAGGCTAAGGCGCGCCATAGATGATGTTGGTGCCTTTCTCCAGCGGGAGGGCTACCTGCGCACCCACTTCGCCTTCCGCCTCGACGTGGACATCACCCACGTGGGGCGCAGGATCAGGCAGAAGGCGCGGGACTTCCCCGCCATACTCAACGGGGGCGGCTCCGCCTACGCCCTGTACGAGATGGGCTACCCCGCCATCGTGCCCTCCGCCGTCTACCTCTACCAGACCATCGGCGAGGCCCAGCACCACTCCAGCAGGACCATCGAGGAACTCTTCGACCGCGCCGGCTGCACCGCCTCAGAGACCCGCGACTTCGACCCCACCGGCCTCCCGGCAGACCTCGTAGTAGAGCTATGGGAAATACGAAAACGGGCATAACCCCGCAGAACCGTGGCCTCCATCGGAGGGTTCCTCGATCATAATTTTTTACAAATAGTAACTCTTTTCCAAGTCGAGCAGAACATCATTCATGACGTGGCTCCAGTGAGTTGGTCTATGGACAGTCGCCTGTATAGGGGGCTAATTATAGTAGGCGTTTTCGGAGCTGTTCTCGCCCAATACGTGATATTTACCCATACGATCACCACTTCCATTTTTTGGGACGGCCCCTCGGGGGGAGGACACACGGAAACAACAGAGGTCCAAAATCTTCCCCTTTGGGTAAACCCTGCGCAATACTTTAGCGTAGCCACGTTGATTATCGGTCTTCTTTTTTACATTAGATACAGGTATTATTCACGGGTATAGGTTTCATAATTAAAAATTAAGTGACCCCCCAGCTAGGTATTCAGCGAATATTTTTTCTGTTATCTGTGGTAGCGCAAGTTGGGCGTCGCTTATTTAACCCGTTGGCACTGTATCAGAACGATGCTCGAAGCCGAGCGGGTCCTCCACGAGAAGGGCATCCCCTACCGCCTCATAGAGCTCACGGACCGCGCCCTGACCGTCGCCGACGTCCTCCGATACAGCAGGGGCGACTTCCCCGCCGAGGAGGTGTGCAAGACGGTCATCATGCGCGACGACTCGGGGGGCCGCTACGCCTTCATGCTCGTCGGCGCGGACCGGGTCGACTTCCTCAAGGCCAAGAGGATCACGGGGAAGAAGCTCAGAGTCGCCAGCCCCGAAGAGGTTCGCGCCTCAGCGGGAGTCGACCCCGGCGCCGTCTGCCCCCTTACCCTACACATCCCCCTCACAATCGACCGACGCGTCACCAAGCTCCCCCGAGTCAACTTCGGCTCAGGCCACCACCTGCACGGCATAGAGATGGCAACAACAGACCTCCTGCGCGCCGTCCCCCACACCGTCGCCGACGTAGCCCAGTAACCCCAAAAGGGCAGCCAACCCTGCCCACTGTCCTTATAATCTGAACGTAAAACAAGGGTACGGATAAGATATGATAGACTTCCACAGCCACTTCTACCCGAAGGCGTACATGGAAGAACTCGGCAAACCCGGCGGATACGCCAGGGTCGAGAAGGACGAGCAGGGCCGCCTCCTCATCCACTACGAGGGCGACTACAACGTCGTCGTCGGCTCCCACGTGGACATCGCCGACAGGCTCGCCGACATGGACAGACACGACATAGAGACACACGTCCTCACCCTCACCACCCCGAGCGTCGAGCGCGAGAACCCCAAGAAGGGCCTGAAGCTGGCGAGGCTCGCAAACGACGGCTTCTCCGACATCTGCGAGAAGCACCCCGGCAGGTTCGTCGCCCTCGCCGCCCTCCCCCTCCAAGACCCCACGGCATCAGCCGACGAGCTGGAGCGCAGCGTCAGGGACCTCGGCCTCAGAGGCGGCACACTCATGTCCAACGTCGCCGGCAAGCCCCTCGACCTGGACCTACAGCCCGTCTACGACAGGGCCGTAAAGCTAGACGTCCCCCTCTTCATCCACCCCACATCCCCCATAAACACGAAGTACCTCGAAGACTACCGCCTCGTCCCCATCATGGGCTTCGGCCACGACACGAGCCTCAGCGTCCTACGCATGGTCTTCAGCGGCCTATTCGAGAGGATGCCCAGGCTCAAGATAGTCGCCAGCCACCTCGGCGGCATCTACCCCTACCTAAGGGGCAGGATAAACACCGGCTACGACGCCTACCCCGAGTGCAAGACAAACATCGGCAAGCCCCCCACCGAGTACCTGAAGCGGGTCTGGGTCGACTCCCTCATCTACGACGCCGACGTCTTCCGCTCCACGCTCGCCTTCCTCGGCCCCGAGAAGATCGTCCTCGGCAGCGACCACCCCCACCAGATAGGCGACATCGCCGAGGCCCACAAACGGATCAAGAACCTCAGACTCGACAAGGGCACCGAGGACGCCATCCTCACCGGGAACGCCGCCAAGCTCCTAAAACTCTAACACAACGCGAGAAAACCTCCGCCGCCCACCGCCGCCAAAGAACCCGGAAAAACCCGCCAAACCAGAAAACAGTCGAAAACAAGCGGAAACGCGGCGGCGACGAACATACCCCCTCCCCCCTACCCTACACGCACACACAGCACAAAGAAAATAAGCCAAACCTCATTCACACCTAACGACATGACCCCGGAGCCCCCGAAACCCAAGCCAAAGCGGCAGAAGGCCGAGGAACGCATCGCCGAACTAGAACAACAACTCACAGACACGGGCAAGACCCTCGAAGCCACCACCACCCAGCTCAAGTACGCCAAGGCCGACCTCGACAACCTCCAGAAGCAGACACAGAGACGCATCGAGGAGGCAAACGACAGGAACAACGCCCGCATCCTCACCCAGCTCGCCACACTCGCAGACGAACTCGCACTGGTGGCCGCCACGACGAAGAACGAGGCCACCGCCATGATACACGACAAGCTCCTCAGACTCCTCGAAGCCGAGGGCGTCAAACCCATAGACGCCAAGGGCAAACCCTTCGACCCCTACCGCCACGAGGCCGTCCTGGAGGTCGAGGACGACTGCCCACCAGGCACCGTAGTAGAGGAGATAAGGGGCGGCTACACCTACAAGGACAAGGTTCTCCGCGCAGCCATGGTCAAGGTCGCGAGGGCGCCGAGCACAACAAAGGATGAGTAACGATGTCCGAGAAACGCGAAAAGATCATAGGAATCGACCTGGGCACGACTAACAGCGCCGCAGCGGTCGTCATGGGCGGCAAACCAGTGGTCATCCCGAGCGCCGAGGGGCCGACGGTCGCCGGGAAGATGTTCCCCAGCGTCGTCGCATTCACCAAGGACGGGCAGCTACTCGTCGGCGAGCCCGCGAGGCGCCAAGCCGTCACCAACCCCGAGGGCACCGTCCGCGAGGCGAAGCGCCTCATGGGCACGAGCAAGACCATCACCCTCACCGGCAAGGACTACACACCCCAGCAGATCAGCGCCTTCATCCTCCAGAAGATACTCCGCGACTCCGAGACCTTCCTCGGCGAGAAGGTCACAAAGGCCGTCATCACCGTCCCAGCCCACTTCAACGACAACCAGCGCCAAGCCACCATCGACGCAGGCGAGATAGCCGGCCTCAAGGTCACACGAATAGTAAACGAGCCCACCGCCGCTGCCCTCGCCTACGGCCTAGACAAGGCAGACAAGGAGCTCAAGATACTCGTCTTCAGCTTCGGCGGAGGCACGAACGACACGACCGTCATGGACTTCGGAGGAGGCGTCTTCGAGGTCCTCAGCACGAGTGGGGACACCCAGACCGGCGGAGCCGACGTCGACAAGGCGATCATGGACTACCTCATCGACGAGTTCAGGCGCAGCGACGGAGTCGACCTGCGCAGTGACCTCAAGGCGATGGCGAGGCTCAAGGAGGGCGCCGAGAAGGCGAAGATAGAGCTCAGCGGCGTGCTCAGCACGGACATCGACCTCCCCTACATCGCCATGGGCGGCGGCCAACCCAAGAACATGCACATAACCATGACGCGCGCCAAGCTTGAGCAGCTGGCCCGCCCCCTAATCGAGCGCATACGCGCCCCCATACTCCGCACCATCGAGGACGCCAAGGTCACCAGGGACAAGATAGACAAGGTCATCTTCTTCGGAGGCATGACCAAGATGCCCCTCGTCCAGCAGTTCGTCGAGGAGGTCATAGGCAAGAAGCCCGAGAGGGGCCTCGACCCCATGGAGTGCGTCGCCATGGGCGCCGCCATCCAGGGAGCCATCATCGCCGGCGAGATAAGCGACATAGTCCTCCTCGACGTCACCCCCCTACGCCTCGGCGTCGAGACCCTCGGCGGCGTCATGACGAAGAT
>JAUYEB010000169.1 GCA_030691555.1 Candidatus Bathyarchaeota archaeon | reverse complement strand
GCCTTGGGAGCCGGGGACGCCCGGCTGGCCCATCCACCCAGACATAGCGCCCCGGGAGGGGGAGCTGGTAACCCACAAGCCCACCCCCGACTCATTCTACCGCACGACGCTCCAGGCCGAACTCGACTCACGGGGCATAAGAAGGCTCATAGTCGCGGGCATACAGAGCGACTGGTGCATCGACACAACCGTGCGCCGCGCCTACAGCCTCGAATACGACGTCACCGTCGTCGAGGACGGCCACACGACCTTCGACACCGAGGTGCTGAGGGCGCCCCAGATAATCGCCCACCACAACTCCATCTTCGGCGGCAGGTTCGCCAAGCTCGTGAAGGCCGACGAACTCGACTTCGAGAAGCTCGCCTGAGATGCCCTACTTCCCGCGTCGCAGCTTGCTCACGTAGGGCTTCCCCGTCTCCGGGTCCGTCTCGACCACGTAGCCGAGGGCCTCGAGGACGGGCACCGGGTTCTTGCACCCCCTCCCCTTGAGGTACGCCTTGTACTCGGCGAGGTCACCGCCCTCGATCTCCCCAAGCCCCTCGCGCAGCTCCGCCAGCTTCTCCGGGGTGACGAGAACGCCCGGGAGCTTCACATACTTCACCTTCTCCGCCTCCACCTTCTTGAGCAGCTCCCTGTCGGTGAGGCCGAGCCTATGCGTCACGTCGTCGATCACTACCACGTCGCCGAAGCTGCCCTTCCTGACGGGGGCCTTGATCTCGATGACCACCTCCTCCACGACGGGCTCCGCCCTGAGCATCCCCCCGTTGACCCTGTGACTCAGCTCCAGGGGCCTCGTCTCGCGGTGCCTCGGCGGGTAGGCGACGTCGGCGCGTAGCGTCCAGTCCCTCATCTCCAGGAGGGCGGCCAGCAGCTCCTCCACCTTGGCGCCCCTGACGCCGAGCTGCTTCGAGGGCTTCAACACCACGCTCAGGGAGCCCACCCTCAGGTCAGACTCCCCCAGCGCCGAGGCGGCCCTCTCCAGCCTCTCGCTCCTCCCAGACCAGTTGGCGGCGACGTGCACCGAGTAGGCGAGGACAGCGACGACGAGGGCGAAGTTGTAGAGCTGGAGGAGCTCGTCTGGGGCGGGCTCCCTGAAGTCGACGAGGTGCTGCTCGTCGACGAGGTCGGCGTAGATGCTCTCGTCCACGTCGCCGGGCGCCACCCCGAGCCTCCCCGCGACCTCGGCGAGGACCTCGACACGATCCCTCTCGGTGATCGACGGCCTCCTCGCGGCGGCCTCGAAAAGCATGGTCCTCGCCTTAACAGCGGGTACGAAGGACCGGGTCCCGAAGATGCACCGGGAGTCTAGCACCGCGGAGAGCCCCCGCACCAGCTTGTAGTCGTAGCCTAGCTCCTCGCAGCTTGCGAGCCCCTCCAGGAGCTCGCCCCTGCGCTTGTCGCGGTTCTCCTCGTAGACGGCGATGAGGGTCTTGGCGAGGCTCAGCTTCTCGTCGTCGGCGAAGAGGGGCGTGATGGCCGCCTTCGTCCGCCTCACCCTGATGAGCTCATGCGGGAGCATCAAGCCTCCTTCCTCCTCCTGCTCAGCCGCGTCTCAGCCGTGCCGAAGCTCACCAGCTCGTAGAGGGTCGCCTGCTTCCCCTCCTTCTTCCGGAGGACCCTGCCGAGGCGCTGTATGAACTCTCGGCTGCTCCCCGTCCCGCTGAGTATCACCGCCACCGAGGCGTCCGGGACGTCTATCCCCTCGTCGAGCACCTGGCTCGTGATTATCCTCCGGTAGACGCCGCGGCGGAACCTGTCCAGTATCTCCTCCCGCTCCTCCCTCACCGTCTGGTGCGTTATGGCGGGGATGAGGAGGCTCCGGCTGATGCGGTAGACGAGCTTGTTGTGGCGGGTGAAGATGAGCGCCTTCTCGTTGGGGTTGGCGGAGAGGATGCCGCGCAGGTACTCCTCCTTGCTCCTGCTGTTTAGGGCGATGTCCATAGCCGCGTTCCGTGCCATGAGCGCCCGCCTCGCCTCCGGGTCCACACCGCTCCTCTTCACGAAGAGTAGGTAGTCGCGGGCGCTCCGTATCCTGATCCCCCGCCTCTGGAGGAACCCCTTGTAGACCGCGAACTGCCTGTCGTACTCCAGCTTCTCCCCGGGCTCCAGGGGGACGTTGACCGTCCTCACCGTATAATCGCTCAGGTGCTTCCCCGCGAGCTCCTCAACGCCCTTCTCGTAGACGACGGGGCCGACGAGCACGCCCAGGTTCTCCATGACCTCTGGCTCCCTGCTCAGCGTAGCGGTCAGCCCCAGCCGATACGGGGCCAGGTAGTTCAGCGCGATCGTGGAGTTGCTGGGCGCCGGGAGATGGTGGACCTCATCGAATACTATGAGTTCGAACTTGTCGCCGATTCGTCCCGCCCGCAGGGCCGCTGAGTCGTATGTCGAGACGGTGATCGGTCGAATGTCGTCCGTCCCACCGCCGAGGGAGCCGACATCGACCCCGAAGGCTTCGGTCAGCGTCTTCCTCCACTGCTCCATCAGCACGATGGTCGGCACCACGACGAGCGTGGCCACCTGGAGCCTCTCCATCGCCTTTATCGCGGCGACGGTCTTACCCGCCCCCGTCGGGAGGACGACGATCCCCCTGCACCCCGCCTTGCCCCAGCTCTCCACCGCCTCTGACTGGTAGTCACGTGCCTCGAACCTCGACGCCAGCCCCCCGACCCTCGGAGCCTTCAGGGCGTCGTCCCTGTACTCGGAGCCCTGCCCACGCAGCTGCTCGACGATATGTGAGTATTCGATGGCGCGCTTTTTTGTGGTGGATCCCACTGTATCGTCCTCAACCATCAGCGCCCCCCGGTCGAACCTGAGAACGATCAAGGCTGCCACCTAGACTCTTTTCCTTGCCCGGTTAAAGCTAACCGACCCACCTGGGGTTGGCGATGGCCTTCCCCTCGACTGTGACCCTGCCGGGTTTCCCCTCGGCGCCTTCGATCTCTATCCTCGCCCCGGTGAACCTGCGGGCGATCTCCGCCGCCGTCAGCGTGTGGAGGGTGATCCTCGACACGGTGAAAATCGATGTCCCGGCGGCGAGGGAGCACGGGAGGATAAGGTTGTCCGCGGTGTGCATGTCGACGTACGCGCCCGTCTTGATCTGCTCGATGAGCCGCTCCGCTGCCTCGGAGCCCACCTTCTCCGCGGGCTTCCCGCGCTCACCAAGCCCGTCGTCGCCTATCAGGGCGCCGCCCTCGACCCAGAGGCAGATCACGCTGCCGGGGGAGTAGGGCTCCGAGCCCTTGCCGGGGGTCGCGACGTCTATGCGAGCCTCGAACCCGGCTTCCCTCAGCACCCTCAACGCGGCCTCCGCCTGCCTCTCGGCGACGGTTCTGGGCAGGCCGCCGCATGTGGACAGGCCGCGGATTAGCCTGACATCCGCCTTCTCACCGGATATCGCACTAAAGCCCTTAACGGATCTGATCTTCGCCTCGACGACGCCTCCACCCTTCGGGTGGTAGCCCTCCCTGAGGACCCTGACCTCGCCCTGGAAGCCCATCCTCCTAAGTCCCTCCCAGACGACTCGTTGAACGATAGTCATCGGGGGGGACCAGCGGACAGCAGTGCCCCCCTTCACCCTGAGGTGGATCGGCCCGTCGGCGTAGGCGGCCGCAGGTGCCGCGCACTGGAGGAGCAGGCTGCAGCTGCCCGCGGTGCCGATGTCGAAGTCGAAGCTCCCGCCCCTCAACCGCCCGGGGTGGAACTCTATCTCGAGGCTGCCGATCTCTAGCCCCCTCGTCTCGGCGGCGCAGAGCTTCGCGACCGCCTGCAGGGTCGTGAGGTGCTGGGGCTTGAGGCCGGGATTGTTTCTCTTGGCTCGGATGTTCACGACCCTGATGGGCTCCGAGAGGATGGCACTGTAGGTCGTGGCCATTCGGAGGAGCTGGCCGCCGCCCTCCATGATGGAGCCGTCCACCTCGATCATGGGGGCCACCTACGACGCGGCCCCGCCGCAGAATCTGGTTATGTACTCGACGCCGACCGCCTCCGCCGCCCTCAGCTGCTCGTCGCCTATCCCGGGCACCCCACACGTCAGAAGCAGGAGGTTTCTCGTCGAGGCGGTGACCTTACTGTAGTCCGCGTCACGGTAGGGGTACACGGCTATCAGCCTCTCGTCGTCCTGGATGACGGCCTCCCCGCCGCCCAGCTGAACCGGCCTATCCATCCCTATCCCGAGGAACTCCTCGCCGGGCGAGGCCTCCCTCATCAGCGGTTCGCCCCTCATCCTGTCGGTGTCGAAGGCCCCGAAGGGTATGCTCGTGGACACCGAGGCCAGGTTGTAGGCGTCGACCAGGGTGTTGATGGTCGGCAGCGGGTTGCCCCGCAGCACCCGCCTCAGCAGCGCCTCCGCGGCGGGGCGCGTCTTGGTGGGGTCCACCTTCACCTTCCAGAAGAAGTCGCGGTAGGCCCTGAAGACGGGGTTATCCTTGAGCTCCTCGACGTTCCACCGCTTGGTTGCCTCGTCGAGGACGTTCTTCCTGAACGCCTCCAGTTCTGGTCTCCGCTCCTCTATGTGGACGCCGCATATGTATGCAATCCTGGCGGAGAGACCCGGGAACTTCGAGGAGAGCCTCGGGTCCAGTTTAAGCGACATTGTGGCTAGCTCGATTGGTTTTCTTCGGGCTTGATCCTCACAGAGTCGGACTTGCCGAGGTCGCGGATGCGCGTCTCCCCGTCGATCTCCCCCACTATCTTGTAGACTGGTCCTGGCACTAGCTCGCTCCAGTCCTCCCCCTTGAGTATGCGGCGCCTTATCTCCGTCGCCTCGTACTTGCTCCTCCTGTGGAGCGGTATCTCCTTCACCTCGTAGCCGGCCTCCACGAGCAGCCTGCTGGTAAGCGCCTGGTTCGAGTAGACGACGTCGAAGCGGGGCGTCTGCGACTCGACGTAGCTGACCCAGGTCCTGTGGCTGGGGGCGTCGGCGATGGGGATGAGCATGTACCTCTCCCTGTCCACCTTGGCGTCGGCCAGAGCCGCCCTGATCATCTCTATTCGCTCACCGGCAGTGAAGGGGTTGTCTGGCTCGTGGCTCATCTGGGCACTGCCGACGACGATTATCAGCTCCCCCGCCTCCTCCAGTATCCTCTGGACGGCGTGTAGGTGGCCTAGGTGGAAGGGCTGGAACCTGCCGACGAAGAGGGCGCGTACCATTTGCAACACCCGAGTTGAGAGAGGAACTAGGCGGGCGACTCTTTATCTGTTTCCCTAGACGTCGACGCCCTCGGGTATCCGGCTCTCGCAGGGGACGCCCACCTGGCAGAAGCCGCAGCCGTAGCCCTTGAAGTGGAAGTGCTCCTCGACGAAGGCGTGGGTGGTGTCGACGTAGTCGCTGCACCTCTGCTTGTCGTGCCCCTTCCCCGAGATGGCGTTGGCGGGGCACTTCTTTATGCAGGCGCCGCACGTCCCCTTGGCGTACCAGAGGCAGTAGGCGTGGTGATCGGTGTAGGGGCGCGGCGTGGGCGCGATGTCGATCTTCGCTATGACGGAGCCGACCCTGTGCGCCTTCCCCTTCGCGGTGATGAGGCCGTCGCTGAGGCCGAAGGTGCCGAGCCCCGCCGCGTAGGCGGCGTGCCTCTCCGACCAAGCCGACGCGAACAGGTACTTCTCGGACATGTGCTGCTCCCACAGGGGTGAGAGCATCGGGGCAACGGCGGGGTATCCCGCCTTCTCGAACTCCTCGACCACGTGGGCGCGGAGCTTCATGTTCACGCCCTCCCCCATTATGCGCGCCCTCGCCCACCTCTCGCTCGGCATACTCGTCTCCTTCCTGTGATCGTACTTCGTGGCCTTCGTCTGGGGGAGCACCCAGCTGATGACGGTGAGCTCCTCCGGCTTAACCTCGAGCGTGGGATGCGCCCCCCTCATGAACTCGGCGGGGAGGACGTAGAAGCCGCCTATGTCCCTCTTATAGAAGTCGTACAGGGGGTCGGCCCCGCTCGAGAAACCGACTAGCGGTCTATCCCAGGCGGGTTCGCCTACGTCGTTGAACGAGTTGCTGGGGGAGGCGACATAGTCCTCAACGAGCTTCGTCGCCCACTCGCCGAGGTCACCGCGGTGAATCATGCATCAGACTCCGACCTCCCCCGATATAAACCGAGGTTCGGGGCCGCGTCGGGCTTATATCCACCTCGAAACCTTACCA
>JAUYEB010000062.1 GCA_030691555.1 Candidatus Bathyarchaeota archaeon | reverse complement strand
GTCATCGACCAGAAGGCACTCACCGAGGCGCTCAAGGCGAAGAGGATAGCAGGCGCCGCCCTCGACGTCTTCGAGGTCGAGCCCACCCCCCTAACCGAGGAGCTGCTCAAACTGGAGAACGTCCTAGTCACCCCCCACATGGCGTCAGCCACGTGGGAGACGCGCCGCAAGATGGCGGAGCGCTGCGCCGAGAGCATAAAGGCATTCCTCGAGGGGAAGAGGCCGCCCTTCACGGTGCCCGAGCAGAAGAACGTGACCTTCTAAGAAACGGGGGGAGGCTACTTCGCGGCCCTGAACCTCTTCTCCACAGCGGCCCAGTTGACGATGCCCCAGAGGGCGTCGACGTAGGCGGCGCGGTTGTTCTGGTACTTGAGGTAGTAGGCGTGCTCCCAGACGTCGATGACGAGGAGCGGCACCACGCCCCAGATGGTGAGCTTCTGGTGGTTCTCCGCCTGGAGCACGAGCAGCTGCTTCGAGGCTGGCTCCCAGACGAGGACCGACCAGCCCGAGCCCTCGACGGCCTTCGCGGCGGCGCCCATCTCCGCCTTCAGCTTGGCGAGGTCGCCGAAGTCGGCCTTCACCTGATCGAGGAAGGCGCCGGTCACCGGCTCCTTGCACTCCGCCTTGGGGCAGAGGTTCTCCCAGTAGAGGTTGTGGAGGACCACCCCGCTCCCGTGGAAGGCGAGGTCCTTGTCAAGCGCCTTGATCGAGGCGTAGTCGCCCTTCTCCCGGGCCTCCACTATCTTCTTCAGGGTCCCGTTGAACCCCGCCACGTAGGCGTTGTGGTGCTTATCGTGGTGCAGGGTGACCGTCGCAGCGTCTATGACTGGCTCGAGCGCCTCGTAGGCGTACGGTAGCTTGGGTAGGACATATTCCTTCATCCAATCAACTCCAGAAACAATTGATCGTTCACAACCGGTTAAAATAAACCTTGAGCATCGCCACCCGAACGCTGATGATGGCGTCCGAGGTGGATGGGTGTTTGTCCTGGCGGTACGCCTCGGGTCTACTTCCCGAGGGCGTCGGCGAAGAGGGTGATGTTCCTCCGCACGTCGGCCACGTCGTACATGCCGACGTTCCACGCGTCGATGAAGTCGTGGAAGCCGAGGGCGTACCTTATGCAGGCGTCCCCCTCCTCCCTGTACCTCCCGGCGGCGAGTATCTTGATGACGTAGACGCCCTTCCCCGCGTCGTGTAGCGCCCTCAGCGCGTCGAGGCGCATCTGCTGCGTGCCATCGTCGACGTATGTGCCGTGCATGTTGAGGGGGGCGCAGACTATGTCGATCTCGGGCTCTTCGAGGACCTGGCGGAGGGTGTCGGTGCTGTGGGTGGAGAGCGCAATCTTCTTGATGAGTCCGGAGTCCCTAGCCTCTATGTACGCGTCGAGTGTGCCCTTGCGCCCCTTCAGGTCCTGGCTTATGTAGGGGCGGTCGTTCGCGTCCTTCCTCTGTATCGGCCTCGGCGGGACGATGTGGAGGAACATGATGTCGATGTACTCGGTGCCGAGGTCCTTGCGGGCGAAGTCTACCGCCTTCACGCCCTCCTCGTAGGTGGCGGCGTTCGACTTGTCCGCAACGACGACGGTGCTCCTCTTCACGAGCTTCAGCGCCTCCCTGACGTGCGGGTGCGTACCGTAGTCGTCGGAGGTGTCCCACATGTAGACGCCGAGCCGGGAAGCCTCGGCGAGTATCTCCCCGCCCTGAGCCGGCGTCTTGTCCCCCTGCGCCATCTTGTCGTCGGGACCCTTCTTGAAGTTGAAGGGCTCCGTCCCGTAGCAGAGCCTGCTCACCTTCAAACCGCCCAGATTAACAGTCTGCATCCGAATCGGGACAGCATGCACGCCGCACCTAGATAAAAGATGCCATGAGAGGGGGGAGGGGGGGTCACGCCGATCTACTAGAAAAAGGCGCCTTCACCCAAAAGGAGCCACTAAACCGCTCCGATCGGGATCGTAAGTGCACGAAAATGCGCATAAACTGCACCAAAAATGCACGAAAAAGCGCACTAAATGAGCACATTTTCGACGCGTAAAGAACTTGTAACAGGTGCTAAAGACGCGGTTTAGCCACGGCCCCGCCGGCGCGGCTCCACCTCTTTAAATCCGACAATACCCAAAGAACAACCGATCCAGATGGAGTTCTACGAAGTCGTCAACACGAGGCGGAGCGTCCGCAGCTACAAGCCAGACGAGATACCCGACGAGGTCCTCAACAGGGTCCTCGACGCGGCGAGGGTCGCCCCCTCCGGGAGCAACCGTCAGCCCTGGAAGTACGTCCTCATCAAGAACCCCGAGCTACGAAAGAAGATAGCGACCCTGAGCGGGGGTCAGCCGTGGATAGCCGAGGCGCCGATAGTCGTCGTCGCCTGCGGGAACGACATCAAGTACGACCGCGGGGGCTACATGGGGGAGATGAGCTTCCTCCTCGACTCGGCGATCGGCCTCACACACCTAATCCTCGCGGCACGCGCCGAGGGACTCGGCACATGCTGGATCGGCCTCTTCGACAACGAGTCGATAAAGGAGCTACTCGAGATCCCGCCGGGGTGGAACGTCGCCGCGGTGACGCCCCTCGGCTACCCGAAGGAGCCGAAGTGGACCCAGCCCGCCAAGAGAAAGTCTATCGACGAGATCGTCGCAGTAGACGAGTGGTGCTGATGGCTAAGATTCGCCTAGCCGTATTCGACATGGCGGGCACAACCGTCGACGACGTCATCGACGGGATGCCCCTCGTCCTCCGGAGCTACGACGACGCCTTCCGCAGACACGGTGTTGTCGTCCCGATGGAGACGCTGAACGACATGCGTGGGCGGGACAAGAGGGAGGTCATAAACATGCTCGGCGGAGACAAGGCGCCCGCCATCTACAAGGACTTCGTCGAGATGCTCACGGCAAACGTCACTCGGGTCAAGGAGATCGGGGGGACGAGCGACACCTTCCGCTGGCTCAAGGACCACGGAGTCGCGGTGGGCGTCGAGAGCGGCTTCCCCGCGACCGTCACCCACGACATAGTCAAGCACCTCAAGTGGGTGGAGAATGGGCTCATCGACTACTGGACCTGCAGCGAGATCGTGGACGAGGAGCGCCCGAGCCCCGCTATGATCAGGCGCACCATGCGCCACTGCCACATCAGGGACCCCGCGCAGGTGCTCAAGGTGGACGACACGGGGATCGGCATCGAGGAGGGGCACAACGCGAAGGCGCACACCGTCGCCGTCCTCACGGGGACGCAGAGGCGCGAGAAGATCGAGGCGGCCAAACCGGACGCGGTCCTCCCAAGCATCCGAGAGCTGCCAGACTACCTAGAGAAGGCGGGGCTCGTCTAATCCTCTATCTTCTCCGGCTCCTTTACAAAGAAAACTATCAGCAGGATGGAGGGGACCATCATTATGGCCTCCCCCCAGAAGGGGAGCTGGTGGTTGACGTTGTCGTAGAGCCAGCCGCCCGCTATCTGCCCGCCCGACATGGCGAGCATGCTCCAGAACCCGAGGGCCCCGTTCGCCTTCCCCCTGTGCTCCCTCGGCACCAGATCGGCGAAGAGCGTGTTCCCAGCCGAGGTGAAGAGCACTATGAGGAGCCCCGCCAGCGTCATGGCGAGTATGAGCCTCCAGAAGTCCCCCCAGACGAGCAGGGGCACCCAGACTATGCTCGCTATCCCGGCGATGATGAGGGGCTTCTTCCGCCCGATCTTGTCGATGAGCTTACCGCTCGGAATCGCCACTACGATCATCGTGACGAACATGGCCGTCATAATGTAGCTGAATGCCACGGGGTCGATCCCGAGGTCGTTAATGGTGTAGAGGGTTATGACGGGCTGGAAGAGGCCGATGGCGAAGCTGCTGAAGAGGTTGGATACGAAGAAGACGAAGGCGGCGCGTGGTAGGAGGCGCCAGACGCCGAAGCTCTCCCTCAAAGAGAATGGGACGGTAGCGACGGCTTCGCCGATGTTGAACTTTGCCGGCTTGTCCACGGTCTCCTTTAGCCGGAGGCGGAGGAGGGCGGCGACTAGGAAGCCCCCGAGGGCGATGGCGTAGCCGAGCCTCATGCTGGGGATGAGCCCCATGCGCGCGTAGAGTACCCCCGCCAGGAGCGGCGCGGGCGTCGTGGAGACGCTGGCGATGAGGTTTATGAGGCTGAACGCCATCCCCCTCTTCTCCTTCGGCACCGAGTCGGCGACTATCGCCATGAGGGCGGGTCCGTAGATGTTCGTGATTCCGACGAGGAATGCGCCTACGAGTATCCACTCCCACGTCGGTGCGAAGATGTAGAAGAGGCGGGCGAAGGCGGCGACGAACGTCATGGATGCGATGAGCCACTTGCGCCCGTACTTGTCGGCGAGGTAGCCGCCGGGAATCTGAACTATCCCGCGGGCTATGGCTTCAACGGCCCCGATGAGCCCGATGGTCGCCGCGGTCCCGCCGAGCGCCTCGATGTAGAGCGGGTAGTAGGTGAAGGGGAGCTCACCAGCGAAGTCTAGGACGAGCCAGCTCGCGATCATTATGGCGAAGTTGCCCGCTATGAATCCGAACTCGCCCTTCAGCTTCCCGACGATCCCGCTTAGACACGCCAACACTAACCCGCCTCTTTGCCCATGAGAAGTTGAGTCGCTTTATAAGCGGAACTCACCGCCGATGCTGGCGCCCGGTACTCACAACTTGTTACTTTGGCTGATTCACGAAACCCTTTTAATGTATCCCTTGTATCCCTCTTTTCGCGCGGCCTCTGTAGTGTAACGGTAGCATACGGGACTGTGGATCCCTTGACCTGGGTTCGACTCCCAGCAGAGGCCCCATCCCCGCGCGTCGGGAAACTTATAAATGGGCGACGCCGGCTAACTGTGGTGGGCGGAGGTCGCCCAGCTAGGTCAAAGGCGTAGGACTGAGGCTCCTATCCCGAAGGGGTTCGTGGGTTCGAATCCCACCCTCCGCACCAACTCCCCTTCTATCTAGTTGTGGCTTGCTACCCATGATAACGAGAAAAATATTTTCTCGGCTCTGTAGGGAATAGATGCTCCTTTTGCGTAGATCGGCGCACAATCGGAGCAGTTTTTTAGCTCTTTTTGGTTGAATGGGCATTATTATTGGGTATCGGGTGTACCCCCCCCTCTGTGTTTTTTTCTCGGGGGTTAGGGCTTGAGGTATCCCTTGAGGTATTTTATCATGGGCTTGTCGAGCGCCTTTTCGACTGGCTCGTATATCTCGGGGTACCTGTTGCCGTCGCCGACCTTGAGCTTCTCCTTGGGGGCGGTGACGAGGTAGATGGTGTCGCCCTGCCTGAGGCTGGTGCTCGTGATCGGGTTGCCCTCGGCGTCGAAGGTGGTCATGAGATCGGGGTAGGTGGAGACGCGCTTCCCGTCGAGTTCCAGCGTCATGTACTCGTTCATGTAGCCGAGCTCCCACGTCTTCCTCCCCTCGATGGTCATTGTTCCGACGTCGAAGCCGCCGCGGGCCTCGTTCCGTAGCTCAACGATCTTGCCCTTCTCGACGAGCTCCCCGCCGAGGAACTTCGCGGCGGCCTTCACGGCTGCCTCCCCCTTCTTCGCCTTGAGGTAGGCGTAGCCGAGGCCGATAGCCTGCTGTATGGCGCCTGGGGCGCCGTGCTCGAGGCACCACTCGACGGGCATCGGGTCGCGCGCCATCGCTATGACCGCCTTGCAGTCGGTCGCCATGAAGCGTATCATGTTGCTCGTGCTCTGCAGCGTGCCCCAGCAGATGGTCTCCGCGCCCTCGGTGGCGCCAGCCTTGACGGAGTGATAGTCTTGGCGGTGCATGCCCATGCTCCCCATCATAGATGTTGGGTGGGCGCGCCCGTCCCCGGGACAGTCGACCACGGGTATCCCGAGCGCCGCGGCGGGTATCCAGCCGCCGAAGCTGTTGTAGCCACCGTTCTCCGCGGCTATGACGCCGTCGAACTCTACGCCGGCTTCTCGCAGCATCTCGATGGCGCGTATGAAGTGGCGGTACTTCGTGTCCCCCCTCTGCGTCGGCGCGCCGAGGGACGCCACCGTGATCACGTTCCA
>JAUYEB010000232.1 GCA_030691555.1 Candidatus Bathyarchaeota archaeon | reverse complement strand
GGCAATACTCCGGTTATTCTCGAGGGTAAGGCCATCAGGTACTATCTCATCGTGGGGTATTCGAGCAACCTTAGAGGAATTAGAAGAACTGCAAGAGAATATCGCGGCTGACTCTAATCATGAAGAAAAAAGGCGTCGCCAGAGTATATTGGACCGTATCTATGAACGCATTGAGACTCTTTTCGACCAGGAACATTATTATGGGTCTGACTTTGAGGAGTGGATGCAAGGTAACCAGCAGGAATTATCTCCGGAAAGTGAGGGATTTACCAGTGATTGGGAGAAGAAAATGAACCAGGAACCCGGCTCATCGTCTGTCGCTAAGAATTCAATACCAGCAGAGGTGGTGGAGAGAACCTGGCAAAGGATTGCTGGTCAATCAGCAAAAGATGCTCAGAAGCTGGTTAATCGCATGTCGAAAGAACAGCCGGTTGTCCTGGCGTATCTCACGGCGGTTGATGACGATATTTTCAGCCAGGGTGAGCGAGAAGTCCTGCTTTTTCTGGGAGTGGTCGTGTGGCAGATAATGCTGCAAGGAAATCGACCTCTGCCAATGGTGACCGAGAAGATACTTGATGAGGCGGAAGCTGGTAACCTCAAGATGGCGGAATACCTTCGAGGCGAGACCGAGGCTGGCTTTGAGGAAGCGAGCAGAAAAATCATTGGGAGCTACAAGCAACCTGAGGTCCTGCGGTATGTTGTCGAAGCGATTATGGAGGACACGGAAGAAAGCAGCCCGATTAGGGAAGAAAACAAAGGCATTATGTTCCTCGACTTGAAGACCGTCATCGATTGCTTTGATGCGTAAATCCACCTCTTTGTCCCTGTTGCAGCGTTGGTGGAAAGCCAACAAGAAGATGAAAAGTTCAATCCGATGTTTGTCGGACGGTTTACTTTCTGCCCACCGGCATGATGTACAGCGCCTCTTGACTTGTGAGCAGGTTGAGAACTTCCTTAATTTGACTATCATCGAACGCGCCAATAGTCACGGTACCCAGACTCAGAGTAACAGCCTGCAAGTAGACGTTCTGTGCTGCATGTCCCGCTTCCATGTGCACATATCTTTTTCCTCTATCTCCATAGCGCTCCGTGGTTCGCTCATAGATGGCGGCAAATACGATGTTTACGGCACTATTACTTACACAGCCTTGGTCCAGAGCGGCTTTAGCCAAGTCCGCTCTCATATCTCCGTTGAGCACGTTAAGCAACTCGTGCTTGTGCGGTTCATAATGATAAACACCCTGGTTGAGGCCATCCACATCACCCACTACCAGATATGTCTCAAGTGGATACGTGCCTCGGCACCGAGTCAAGGTAAAGAAAGTTTTGCAGCATGAGTTGACACTTATGAAGAAGCAGATGGTAAGATTTCACAGGCCGGAATGAAAGCCCGAGATTATTGGGAGTATCATGTGGTGGTTTCTTGGCGATATAGTGCTGGTAGTGCATATCCTGCTCTGGCTGTTCCTGGGAGCTGGTGTGGTTGTTGCGGTCATGGGCTGGATGCGGCGTTACCGCAAGCTGGCGCTGACCTTCTGGCCGACCATGGTAGTAACTCTGGTCAGCCTGGCGGTTCCCGGGTGTATCTTAAGTGACCTGGAGCGGTGGCTCCGACAGATTGAGGTGCCGGGGTGGAGCCGCGACATGTCTCTCGCCAGGACAGTGTCAGGAACAGTAATCGGCTACCACCCACCCGATGCCCTCTTCACCGTTGTCGGGGTGCTGCTTTTCTCTCTGGCTGTGTATGCCTTTGTGAGGTATCATATGAGGGATGTTATCACCCTGCTGCGGCGAGGCAATCGGTAAGTGATGGTGAAGTCCCTAAGGCGGCGAGTCGTTTCCCGGCTGCTGGTCTTCGGGCTTGTCCTGGCATTGCTAATGGGAGTGGCTTATATCGGGATGATTGAGCATCATTTCATCTACTTTCCCCTGCGTGAACTGGAATCGGACCCGTCGGACTTGGGACTGCCGTTTGACGAGGTGTATTTTGTTACGCAAGACGGCGTCAGGCTGCATGGCTGGTTCGTGCCGGGGGAGAGAGACCTGGTCTGGCTCTGGTGCCACGGGAATGCCGGCAATATCAGCCACCGCTTGGAAAACCTGGCGCTTCTCCATCAGGAGCTGGGGATCAGCATCTTCCTCTTTGATTACCGCGGCTACGGCCGCAGCGAGGGGAGACCTTCAGAGAAGGGCACCTATCTGGACGCTGAAGCTGCCCTTGCTTACCTGCATTCGCGGGGAGACGTCAACAAGGACAGAATCATCTATTTCGGCCGGTCGCTGGGGGCTGCCGTGGCTGTCGAGATGGCAACACGGCAAGCACCCGCCGCCCTGATACTGGAGTCGCCCTTTCCCTCCGTACCCTACATGGCCCGCCGCCTCTACCCCTTTTTGCCGGTGTGGCCCCTGCTCCGCACCAGGTATGATTCCCTGTCGAAAATAGGTGAGGTACAAGCCCCTCTGCTCGTGCTTCACGGAGGCAGTGACGACATCGTTCCTATCGAGGCCGGCAGGAAGCTCTTTGAGGCAGCCCGTGAACCCAAGGAGTTCTACGTCATATCTGGTGCTGGGCACAACGACACCTACCTGGTGGGCGGACAGGACTACTTCGATGAGATGCGCCGCTTTATCCAGAGATTGAAATGATTGAGTACGCCCGAACAAATATGTTATTCTTGGCTTGGAAGAGGCGGATATCTGGATTTCTGGCTACATAGAGGCAGTATTATGCCTTACAATTCCTAAACGTTTGAGAGATGAACCGTAGCTGGCCAGGGTTTGGTAGACCCCTCCGCTGTTTATCAGCTACGCTCTTAAACGGAGGGCAGACACCAGCGAGAGGCTTTTAGGTCATGATCAGCAGGCGTAAGCGGAGGAGAGCATCGGAACGCAGACTTGCTAAAATCACTAAGCGTACGCCGATTACAATCTGGACGATAATCATCATCGCCTTGGTAGCTCTGGCGATTGGACTGGCTCGGATCTTAAAATAGTCGCAGAGGCTCACGTAAGAGAAAGTACGCGGCAGCAATAATGGCAGGTTATTCTATGTTTCGCGAAGTAGATGGGAACAAGAATGAACAGACCCGATAAGGCAAGAAGAGCTAGCCTATCTCGCCACAGGTTCGAACGTCTGGTGAAAAAGGTACTGGCAATGCTACCGGAAGAATTCCAGGCGAAGCTGGAGAATGTGGTTGTAGTTATCGAGGAGGAACCTCCAGAAGACATGCCCGATGTCATGGGGCTCTACGAGGGAATATCACTGATTGACCGATCATCGGAAGACATAGAGCTGCCTGATCTTATAACGATATTTAAGGGTCCTATTGAGCGTTCCTGCCACACGGAGCAAGAGATTGAGTCTGAGGTACGTCTCACAGTACTGCACGAAGTTGGGCATTACTTTGGGCTGGATGAGGCTCAACTGAAATAGGCAGGCGCTGTCCCGTGTCGCTCCGTTAACCCCTGCATGACTAATACGCACACTGAACAACTTGGCTAATCGTTACATCATAATGCAAATACAGAGAACAACCCTGGAGGGGGGCACCATAGCAACTATATACCCACACGGTCATCTCCAATATTTTGGTGGCATTGACAACTGCATATATAAGGACTAGATTAAAATTGCGATATGTGAAATGACTTAGAATAACCAGTTACGGCATGAGGAGATGGGGGATGAGAGAAGGGCACCGAAATCGCTATTCTGTGGCGGTTGCTGGTGCCTTTTGTATTTTGGAATAAAGAGGCGGGTGCAAATAAAGGAGGTGTATGATGACAGCGCTACAGAAGATTAAGTCATTTTTTAAACGACCCAAGGCAAAAGCTAAAGCCGAACAGCCAAAGGCGCCTGAGGCTGCTGAGAAGAAACTACCCGAAGCTCCTAAAAAGTAGGCGGGCGAAAGCAGGCAGCAAAGTACCGGCACTACCTGACGACGATCTGTA
>JAUYEB010000204.1 GCA_030691555.1 Candidatus Bathyarchaeota archaeon | reverse complement strand
CTTGTCGAGCTCCTCGGCGAGGGCGCCCCAGATGGGCTGACCCGTCCTCTTCTTCGCCGTCTTTAGCTCCCTTATGGTCTTCTCAATTTCCTTGTTCATCATATTTTGGTTCACTCCCTGCTGCGCCTTCCTCTCCCTCTTCCTCCTCGAACTCCCCGGAGCCGATGCTGTAGAGGCGGCGGCCCACCTCGGTGGGTGCCTCGAAGTCCTTGATCTCCTCGTGGAGTTCCCCGGCGTCGACCTTCCGCTTCAGCTCCTCGAGCTTCGCGTTGAGTATCTTTACCGCCTCGGAGACTATCCTCTCCGGGGGGAGCGCGCCGGTGGATTCGACCGTGAAGACGAACTCGTCGCCCTTCATGTGGTCCTTGAGGGAGCCTTCCTTCAGGAGGCTAGCGCACGTGGGGCTGCGGTTGAAGGCCTGCACGTCCACGACCTTTATGGTGTCCTTCTTGGAGAGTACGACGCCCTTAGGCGACTCCTCGGCGCACTTCGCCGCGGTCGCCGCGTCTGTCTTTATCTCGGCCGCGTTCTGGTAGATGGCCATCGCGACGGGGCTCCACTTCGTGTGGTTGTGCCCCTTGCCGAGCTGGGCGTAGGCCTCGAGGCTGACTGACTGGCCTGACGCGAGCTTAGCGAGCGGTATGTACGGGCTGACGGGCGTGATGGCGGGGTCGACCGGAACGAGGTCGCCCGAGTAGACGGTCTTCCTCTCGTCCTCGGCCTTCACGTTCAGGCTGAGCGTGACCCGGCACTTCGGGCAACCGAGGTCGGCGTCGCAGTCGCACTCGGAGGGGAGCCTGTAGTGCTCTAGGTCCGTCTTGAGGGGCACCAGCCCTATCCTGTGGGCGAGCACCTCGTCGGGGACGACGCTTGTGTTGTCGTAGTAGAAGATGTCCTCGATCGCCATGGTCGGGACCTCGCTGACCATCGTCCTTCGTAGCGCGTTGGCGAACGCCGTGTCTACGCCGTCGACGATGAACTTTATCGTGTCCTCGTTTAGGCTAAGCACCGTTACCTTCATTGCAGCACCCTCGGGTTACGGCCTTCTGCCTCTCCTGCCTCCGGGCTTGCGGGTGCCGTCGTGTGGGACGGGTGTGACCTCCTCGATGCGGCCTATCCTGAAGCCGCTGCGGGCGAGGATGCGGATCGCGGCCTGCGCGCCGGGGCCCGGGGTCTTGGACCCGCTGCCTCCGGGTGCGCGTACCTTGATGTGTATGCCCGTGACGCCCTTGTCTCGGCCCCAGTCGGCTATCTGCTGGGCGGCCTTCATCGCGGCGTAGGGGCTCGGCTTGAGCCTGTCCGCCTTGACGAACATTCCGCCGGTGGCGAAGCCGAAGGTCTCGGCGCCTGTGAGGTCGGTCATGTGGATTATGGTGTTGTTGAAGCTGCTGAGGACGTGGACTATCGCCCACTTGTCGGCCGCTGGCGGCGGTGTCGTTGTATCGCTACTCAACCTTGTTTCCTCCAGCGATCTCGTTCACCGCCATCTCCTTTCGGAGGGGGTGGTCCTTGTTGCTGTACGGGCTGACGTCTGTGAAGTCGAGGGTCTTCTCGTCGTCGATGAGGACGTGGTAGCCTGGGACCTTCATCTCGTTGCCGTTTATGCTGATGTGGCCGTGGGCGATGAACTGGCGTGCCTGCCAGAGGCTCTTCGCCATGCCCTTGCGGAAGACGAACGTCTGGAGCCTGCGCTCCATGAGGTCCTCTATGCTGAGGGTGAGGATGTCGTCGAGTGTGCCGTTGGGCTGGACGAGCCCCATATTGTTGAGCTTGCCGATGAGTTCCTTCTCCTGCTTCTCGCGCTCCGTCGCCGTCTGGGCGAGTAGGCCGCGTGCCCTGCGTCGGAGGCTGCTCAGCTCGGTCTTTGCGCGCCATAGCTCGTGCTTGTTGCGCAGACCGTAGGCGCCGAGGAGCTTGAGCTCCTCCATGAACATCTCCGTGTTGTAGGGGACGCGGGGCGTCGTGTATGTCTTATGCTTCTTCTTAGGATCTCCCATGCCCTTACGCCTCCTTCTTCTCGGCAGCCGGCCGCTCCATGAACTGCTTCTTGGTGACGCCTACGCTGCGGCCCTTCCTGGCCGTGGTCTTCGTGTGTTGGCCGCGGACCTTGATGCCGCGTGCGTGGCGTTCTCCCTTCCAGCTCCGGGTCTCCCTCATGAGCTCGAGTTCGTCCTTGGTCCTCATGTCCAAGTCGGAGGCGAGCAGGTGGTGGTCACCACCCGTTATGAGATCCTTCCTGTGATTGAGCATCCACGTTGGCAACCCCACCTTGACGGGGTCGTCGAGTGCTTCCTCCAGACGCTTCACCTCGGCGTCGGAGAGGCTCCCCAACCTGTGGGTCGGATCTACGCCTGCCGCCTTGGTCAAGGATAAGGACATGCGTATGCCCATCCCCTTTATGTCGGAGATGGCGTACGGGACGGCCTTCGTACCGTCGAGGTTCGTCCCGTGCAGCCTTACTATGTAGTTGAATTCCCTTGACACTGCGGAAATCTCCCGACAGTTTGTAACTGTTGAACATAAAAACGTTGCCTAAAGACGCACCCAGGCGCGGGGGTGTGGGACGAGGGGCGTGGAGGCGTGTTCGTGGCGCCGCGGGGGGACAAAACCCCTGCGTTGGGACGTTGCCTAGATGCCTGAGATGCTCCTATCGATGGTGACTCTGGCGTTGCTGGTCTGGATGTTCAGCTCTATCTTGAGATCGGCCGAGTCGTAGCCGTTTGTCGTGGCGGCCTTCGACGTTCTCGTGTCCCTCGTGTATGTCAGGTTGGGTAGGCTGAAGGTGACGTCGCCGTTGCTCGTGGTGGCGTCGACCTTGTAGTAGGCGGTGGACCCGACTGTGACCTCGGCGTTGCCGTTGCTCGTGCTCAGACTATAGACACCGTTTATCGTCGAGGGCACCGCGAGGTCTATGGGGCCGTTGCTCGTTGAGAGGGTGCATGTGGCCGCCTCGACGGTGCCAGTTAGCGGGCCGTTGGAGGTGGAGCCCCTCAGGGAGTCGGCGACGACGTCGTTGAGGCGGAGGGCTCCGTTGCTGGTGTGTATCACGACGTTCCCCCCACGCACGTTCCCGACGGTCACGCCGCCGTTGCTCGCGGTGATGTCGAGGTCGATCTTGGCCGACGCGGGTACCTTCACATCGAGGGTGATCTGGTATGGGTTGTTGATCAGTATGGAGGACGTGTAGACGAGCGTGAGCTTCTGGAGGCTGGCGGTCTCCTCCTTCGCCAGGTCCTTGCCGAGGTTGGCGAGGTTGTCGTCGGCCTCCTTCTGGGTGGCGCCCCTCGCGGTGATCGTCGCAACTATGCTGTACTCATCCTTGTCCCACGTGGACAGGGTCATCCCGCCGTTCATGGTCCCCAGCCGGAGGTAGACGAGGTCCTGTATCGATGCCCCGCTGTAGGTCTTTTGCTCCGTCGCCGCGTACGGCATGTTGAAGTTGCCGACGCCGCCTATCCCGCTGAGGAAGTTGAATCCCTGGGTGAGGAAGAGGGCGAAGACTAGCCCGCCGGCGAGGCCGCCGACCACCCTGTGGTACTCGTTCCCGGGGCTGACCCACCGGAGCAAGGCGGACAGGATCACCGCCCCCCCGATGACTATCAGCACCCAGGCTATACTGTCGACTGTTAGGGTATACTCCCTCAGTATTAGATAGCCTCCCCCCAGTCCGAGGAGGAAGCCCCCGAAGCCTATTGCGCCGCGGTTGCTCATTTTCGATTACCTTCGGTGGAGACTCTCAATGGGGGATAAAACTGTATCTGAAGTGGAGGAGCCGGGGGCCCGGTAAAGGGGGTTTGTTCCTAGCCTCTGGCTCCAGAGTCGGGCTCGTCGCCCGGGTTGAAAGAAGTGGTGTGACCCCGCCAAACCACGGGCGGGTTACTCTATGGGTTGCGGATCGGGTCGCCGTAGGTGATGAGGGTGATCGTGCTCTTCACGTTGTCGAGGCGCCGTATCCTGTTGAAGACGACCTCCTTCACCTTCTCCATCGTCTCGGCCTCGACCTCGACGATTATGTCGTAGATGCCGTAGAGGCTGTAGATGTTCTTGATCTCCTTGGCGCCCTTCATCGCCTGGATGACCTCCGGCTCCTTCCCCAGCTCGGTGTTCAAGAGAACGTATGCCTTCAAGGTCCTTCGATAGGAGCTTAGCCTCTGTACTATTTCAATCTCTTCATGCGTTCTGGGGACTAGAACGGCTGTTCGTTTCCCTAGTATTAAGCTGCGGCGTAGAGCAACTGTTTCCAGTGATGTACATGGTGAGAAAGGGTCTCGCCAGACTGGCCCTCGTGCTCGGGTCGATGTGCCTGCCGGCTACACTCATCTTAGTGTGGCAGATGGTGCAGACGCACTAGGGAGCAGGAGCCATCAAAAAAGGGGGAGGGGGTAACCCATCGGCGCCCAAAAACGGCCCCATCAGCCTAAAGGGTCCAGAAAAAGGCACCGCTCGCCCCGGATAGCGTACAAAAATGGGCATTTAAGCCACGTTTAGGCGCTGCTCCCATCTACGTGTGGCGATTCTCAAGCTTCTCGTATACGAGGGAGACGTCCCCGAGGCTCAGCCTCGCTACCCTCTCGTCGAGAATCGCTTCACTCAGGCCCAGCTCCTCCACGGTCTGCTTAACCGCCCTCTTCGTCGAGGGGAAGCCCATCGACGCGGTGGCTATCATCGCCTCCCTCAGGGCGTTCTCCGTCTTCCTGTCCCCCTGGCGGAGTACCCGTCTCATCACCGCCTCGAACGGCTTCAGGCCCACCCTGGGCCTGAGGACGATGATCGATGTCGCCGTCTTCGGCTCCGGGTGATACGACTCCGGCTTGACCTCCGAGACCACCTCGGTGTCGAAGAAGAGGCGCGTCTCTAGGGTCAGCTTCGTGTAATCGGGCTCCCTCCGATTGGCTACAAGGGCCCTCGCCAGAGTCGACGGGACGACCAGCGAAGCAGCCCGAAACCTCAACCGCTCCAGCCTGTGTATGAGGGCCTCCGTTATGGCGTATGGGGGGTTCGAGACCAGCACGTCGAAGGCCGGCAGATAGATCGCCAGCGCGTCGCCCAGAACCACCTCGACCTTCGAGTCGGAGAACCTCTCCTTGAGGAGGGGGATGAACTTCTCGTTCTTCTCGACCGCGATGACCTTCGAGGCCCGGGCCGCGAGCCCCGCGGTTATGTTGCCGGCTCCGGGACCGATCTCCAGAACCGTGTCGGTCGGCCTGATGCCGGAGGCTTCGATTAGGGCGTCGATGGCCGCGGGGTCGATGAGCTGTTGTTCATCGAGGGTGGCCTCCGCAGTCAACCCGAACCTGCCCAGGAGTTCGAGGGTCTGGTCTCTCAGCACCTTCGTCGCACCGGCTAGAGGAGGTATCTTGGCTCTCCCTTGATGCCCTTGACGAGCTCGGCCGCTGCCTCGACGTCCTCGTCCATCCCCTCCACGAGGAGGCGGACGCTGCCCTCGGCCCCGGCGACTCCGCCGGCGGATATGAGGGTGGCCTGGACGCCGCAGAGGACCTCCAGCGCCTCGATCTCGGTGAAGATGATGCCGGTTATCGGCCAGATGGCGGGGCCCTCGTTGTCGGGGTCCATGGTGAGCATGTGTAGCTCGTTCATGTCCTCGTAGACGAGCTTCTCGAGGCCGATGGGGATCACTAGGGTGATCTTCTTGCCGATTATGGTGCCGAGCACGGCGCCCACCGTGCCGCCGGTTCCGCCGGCGATTAGGACGCCCGCCATCTGCCCGACGTAGTCGAGGGCGTTTGCCCCCTTGATGTAGACGTCGCCCTTGCCCATGTGCTGGACGGCGTTGTACCGGTCGAGCTCCTTGGCTACCTCCCCCTTACGGAAGACGACGTCGGGGATGGGCTCTCCCTGCTTTTCCGCTGCCTTCTCGGGGACGTTTGAGGTCGTGATGCCGCTCCTGTACCTCCTTAGGTCGAACTTCTCCCCCCAGAGCTCCTGTAGGACGTAGGCGTTGGTGGTGCCGGTGGCCACGACGACCATCCCGCCCTCCATCGCCGACTGGACCTCGGGTAGGGCGGCGACGCCCTTCGCTATCAGCCGCTTCGACTCGGCCACGGTGAGTATAACCTGCCTCTTCATTGAGAACACTCGCGGTATTGAGGGGCCCAACGGATAAAAAGGGATTCCCGGGGGAACCCCTATAACCTTGACACCGGAAATATGGCTCGGCGGGCGATGTTCGAGGACCCCATCGGTAGGATAAACAGGAACTTGGAGGCCTGGGAGGAGGGCCTCAGGGACCCCGCCGCGGCGCAGGAGAAGGCGCTCCGAACCCTGCTAGAGGGTTACTCGAAGTCGGACTATGGCGAAGCCCACGGCGCCGACTCGGTGGGCTCCATTCAGGAGTACAGGAAGAGCTTCCCAGTCGTCAGATACGCAGACCTCGAGCCAATCTTCGAGAGGGTCAGGACCGAGGGGCACCACGTCTTCCTCGACGAGGAGCCGATAACGTGGGTCATGACCCGCGGTACGACGGGCAACTCCAAGGTCGTGCCGGTGACCCCCAGACACCTGAAGGACCTCATTAAATGCGGCAGCAGGGCCGTCCTCAACTTCGCCATGAAGAACGGCGGCCTCAGCCTCCTCGCCGGAGGCGTCCTCAACCTC